>CAMWQX010000040.1 GCA_947176475.1 uncultured Bacillota bacterium | reverse complement strand
CTTCGTAATTTTCCTTTAGACGAGCAATTAATTCCTTCATTTCCCTTCTCTTGCTATCAGTTTTTTTCTTAGTTACCTTGCAAGCACAATCGATAAATTCAAGTTCATTGAATTTAACCCATTTATTAATATCATATTCATTAACTAAATATAATGGACGAATTAAAGTCATATTTTCATAGTGATCACTGTGAAGTTTGGGAAGCATGGATCCATATTGACCAGCATAAAGCATATTTAGCATGATAGTTTCAATGACATCATTAAAGTGATGCCCTAGAGCAATTTTATTACATCCCAATTCTTGAGCTTTACTATATAGTGAACCTCGGCGTTTACGAGCACAGACATAACAAGGATTCTTTTCAGCATCAATGCTTGAGAAAATGTCAGTATCAAAAATAATAAGAGGAATATCTAAAATCTTGGCATTTTCTTTAATCTTGTTTAGATTTTCTTCGTTATATCCAGGATTCATACAGATGTAAGTTAAGTTAAATTTGATTTTATAATGACGAGATATTTCTCTTAAGACACAGGCAAGTAAAAAGGAATCCTTTCCCCCACTTATGCAAACGGCAATATTATCTCCTTCATCAACTAGTTTATATTCATCAATAGCTTTAATAGTTTTCTTCCAAATGGTCTTTTTATAAGTTTTTACAATACTTTTATTTATTTCCTTTAAATCCTTCATAGTATCACTTCCATGGGTATTATAGCATAAAAAAAAGAAAAGCTCTATTCATGAGTTTTCTTTAATTGTTTTAATTCTTCATTAAATACTTCTTCAACTTTTAATGTATCTGTTTCATTATTTATTGGATTACATAATTCAATCATTTCTTCGATAATTTCATGAATTCTATCATGAGGTATACCAATGGCATTAACACAGGCGATTAAGTATTCAATTTGATCATTAGTAGTCTTGATAGTTAAGTTATTCATTGGTTCAATACTAATTTTTTTCGTTGTAGTTGTTTTATATGTTCCGTCTTTATTAACTACAAACGTCATGTTATCTTTATTTATGATGTATCTTAGGGTTTCATCACGATTAACTTTATATAAGACAATATAATTTCCATTATCTTTGGTTGGGCATTCACGCATGAATATCCAGTTTTCTTCTTGATCAATACCTTCTATATTGCCATTAAGAAATTGCATGACATCGGCTATTTCGTGTCCGTTTTCTATTATCTTAGCAATTCTTACGCCAATTAGAGGTGCAGCATCTCTTTCACTTATTCCTCGACTTACAAGATCAGCAAATTGTTCTTGATGAATAGCATTCTTTTGTTTACTTTTTTCTTCATTTATTTTATTTAAAACTTGGTGATAGAAAGTTATCATACGACTGGTAAATTTGGCAACATTGATAAGAATAAATAAGTTACTTGGATTATCTAAATTAGAAAATTCTTCAGCAAACATTGCTGTAATTTCCTCATCTGAGTAAACTCCCTCCTTAAACATTACGAGATATTTTAAAACAGATTCGATTTCGTAATTAAAAGGAATCGTGGTGGAACTATATTGGGTAGCAAAACTAACCCACTCTTCAGCTAAATCTGGTCTAACGATAGCTTTTCCTCTTTCGACACGGGTCATTAATCGATTTTTAGCAATTTCGATATCGTGTTTAAAATTGGAATCTTCTTTTTCATAATCTTTTTGGACTTCGTTAGCTAAGTCTTCTAAGGTTTTTCCTGTGACGTACTCGATAAAATCATTATCGGTATTGATTCTATAAATGTCTTTGTACATGTTACGTACGGATTTGATATTAGGAATTCTTCTTGGAATAATATTTTCTTTGACTTCTGTCATAGTATGACCTCTTTTCTTTGCGTATTATCTTAGCACAAAGACATTAAAAAAACAATAATTAATAATTATTGCTTTAGACTTTTTGTAGTTTAATGGATTCTTGCATTTCTCTAAACATAATGGCATTGATTGTTAAGGTTTTGCTATCTTCATTTATTGGCAATCCTAGTTCATAGATTTCCCTAATAATTGGTAAAATAATGTGATTATCATTTAGATGTTGGTAGATATTATCACGTTCATGCAAAGCACTCAAAGTTAATTTATCATCAGTTTCTTCAATTATAGGCTCATCTTTTATAGTTGCTAAAAATTTACCTTTGCTATCTGTTACAACCCCCCATTTGGTCTGTCTTTTCTTATTTAGATGAGTAGTATTGGGATCGTGAATAAGAATACGCTCATAAGAAGAATCCTCATTAATAATATAAAATACATAGAGATTATCGATTTTTTCGCCAATGACAGGTAATGAATCGTGGGTTTTACCTTTGATAAAACCATTTTCATAATAAAGGGCGTCAATATCCTTATGATTACCAATAGTAACTTTTATAGGATGAGTTTTAAATAGTAATAGTCCTTCCTCAATATCATCACAAGCATTAAATTCACCTAATTTAAAAGCGAAGTCTTTATCTATGATGTCTTGCTTTCCGGCATTTTCGGCTAAAGTAGTAACTTCTTTATAAAATTCCTCCCCTTTGATGGCAAAAAAGGCAATAGTTTTGGCAGCTGTTTTAGCATGATTAAATGGCCCAGAACGGCGCATAAATAATTCGGCTACGTTTTCAGGTCTCGATTTTTCTCTAAGTTGGGCTATATAATTATATACCTCAGTCATTGGGTGTTCGTTGGGCTCGATATTATCATAGTAATTGTCGACATATAAGTTCCATAGATTGAGTTTTTCCTTAGGAATGGATTTACCACTTACCCTTTTAAATTTTTCAATGTTTTCTAATCTTTGTCTTTGCATTAGTTCAGCTAAATTTTCTTCCATTGTTGAACACTCTTCTTTCTCTATCTAATTTATCATAAAAAGAATTAAATTAAAAGAAAAACACCATAGGTGTTTATTTAGTTTCCGGATTTTTAGTTATTCCCTCTTTAAGTATTTTATCAAAGATTGCAGCACAAATTGTATGGTTATCTTCATCAATAATGCTAGTTAGTTTTAATGCCTCTTGGGTTATATTAAGGGAAGTTAGGCTATCAGTAGTAGCAAGTCGATGACAAACCTTTTTATAGTAAAATCCTTTTTGATTTTGATCATAAAAATTAGGGTTTACTAGAATGTCATAATTATCAATACTTATCACCTTGTTTTGTTCATCTGTAATCAATGTTTTGCTTGCTAACATTCCGTTTGGTGTCAATTTTTGATGTCTATTAATTAGACGCG
This sequence comes from uncultured Bacillota bacterium, assembly GCA_947176475.1. Classification (GTDB taxonomy): domain Bacteria; phylum Bacillota_I; class Bacilli_A; order RF39; family UBA660; genus CAG-582. The sequence continues at coordinate 4,557 of CAMWQX010000040.1, read as the reverse complement.
TATAAGTATTATCTTCTTTGACAATATATGCCACATCAAACTCTTCTCCAATTTGTTCATAAATGACTAATTCATTATTTTCATTAACACCACAATGCATGTCATTGCTCCAGCGGATTACAGGGGTAATTTGTCCATTTATATCAACATTTATGATGGCGGTATCGCTTAAAAATTGAGCATTTTCATAACTAATTTCTGATTTCATAAAGTCATTTATAGTTTTTATTTTATTGATCTTTTCTGTTAGATCATTTTCTTCCTCTTTAGTAATTTCTAAAAATGATTCATAATATCCTTGAAGAAATTGGATGTTTTGAGGATATGGTGCAAAGGTTGCAATGACATTGGCAATATCCTTAGCATAGGCATTTTTATAGTTGAATTCTTGATAAAATTCTGTAGCGATTTCTTTTCCCTTTCGTCCATATTTGAATTCAAGAAGGTATTTTGCTATTGTTTGACATTTTGGTAAAAAATCTTGTATTTCTTTTAAGAGCATATTTTTATATTGCTCGATATATTCTTTCCAGTAAAATACTAAATATGAAGGAATAACTTCTTCTCCTAATAGTGTGATTTGACGGAATGGTTCCATAAAATCTTCTTTATTTTTATATGTTGGCATATTCTCACCTCGTTTTTATATTATATTGTATTTGTTATTAAGTAGCAAGTATATTATAACTTTTTGGCTTTAATAAATAGGAAGTATGGTTTATCAAATTGATTTTTATATCTTGGCTTTTTAGCTAATACTTCGTCACTTGGTGTTGGTTCTAAAATGTCCTCTATTTTAAAGTTTTGTCTTTGCAAAGTGTTGATTATACAACTGAAGTTACGATGGTATTTGACGACTTTACAATTATTCCAATCGACAATTCTCTTTCCATTGACGTTATAATCGGATACGAGAAAGTAATTCTTGTTCCCTAAGTCAATGCAGTCTTCTTCATTACAGGCATCATTTAATATAGTTCCCGTTCCGATTGGATGCTCTTGGGAGAATATTAATAATCCATTTTCTTTAAGTAATTTATGAATATCTTTAAGCAATTTATCAAAATCTTCAACATAATGAAATGCTAGCGAACTTATAACTATATCAAACTTGTCAGGAATACTTGAAATATCTTCCATGGCTAAGACTTGAAATTTACAGTTGGAATTCATGTGTGTTGATTTAGCAATGCCAATCATATGTTCTGATATATCCGTTCCTAGAACATATTTAGCACCTGATTCAGCAAAGTATGCGCAGTTATCTCCATAGCCACATCCTAAATCTAAGACTCTTTTACCGCGTAAATCGGGCAACATACCTCTGATAGTTGGTATTTCGATTAAGTCATTAGCACTTAATTTTTTATCATCATTACGCATTTCGTCATAAAGTGTATAAAAAGTTTCATTATCATATATATTTTGTTTCATAAAATTCCTCCTTAAGTTGAGAAAAACACCATGAGGTGTTTTAAGCTTTCCATCTTTCGACGACATTACAGTTAGATGAGTATGGTGCGGGATTTGGCATATCCATTTTAACAATGACAGGTATTTTAAAGGCATTACCAAACGCTACCATAGTACCACTTTGTAAACTCGTTAATTTTTCAATGATATCACCAGAAATATTTGGCAACATCTTATTGATATATTCAAGGTCACGTGGATGGGTCATTTTCAAAATACAGAAGTTACTCATCTGAGCGATAACGGTTTCGGATATCTCTACTGGTCTTTGACTAACAAGATCTAACATTACCCCGTATTTACGACCTTCTTTGGCAATACGTTCAAAGATATTATAACCAAGTAAGAAGTGGTCATTATCGGAAACAACGTATCGATGGGCCTCTTCAATGAATAGATGGAAAGGAATCGCTGCTCTTTCTTTTCTACTCTTGGCAAAGTCAAAAATCATCTTTGAGAATATCTTAACCATAGTCTTAGCTAGATTATCATCGACATCTTCAAGATTAATATTAACGATTTGACTACGTTTATTATTGTGAACGATTAAAGATGAAATATAGTTTTCTAAGGTTATATAGTTTGGAATGTCAAAGAATTGACGATTAGATGAGTTATTAATAGAATGCAATCTAACTTGTAAGATAACGGCATTATCTTGCATGATTCGGTTATTTAAGAATCCATCACCAATTAGAGTAAATGACAAGGCTCTTTCTAAGTCATCAAGAGTATAGAAGGCATCTTTAGGAACATCCATATGGGTCTCTAATTCGTCATCGATAAATTTAAGTAAGTATTCATTTAAAAGAACGGATTCGCCGAATTCACCATTACGATCAATTCCAAAACATTCAGAAAATTTACGAGTGTAACCAATACCTTGAATGTCCGTATCGACATTAAATTCTGGAGTTGAACAGTCAGCAATAATGGTAAATATGTCATTTTTCTTACCGGCCGCATTTTGGTTAGAGAATAATACGGACATGATAGCTTTAGCTATTAGGTGATTCTTAAGTTTTCGGGTTTCATTATCATCACGGGAGAATAACTTAGCTAACTTTAACATTCTTTCGACGATAGTATATTGATGATGGTTATCAGCTTGTAATAGTAAGCACATATCATCAATAGTTAATAAGAATACTGGAATTTTTAATAGAACATCTGTATCATCTGTCGGATTAGATGTAATAAATTTATATTGATAGTTTGGATTAAATTGATTTAATACTTTGAAGGCTGTTTTATATTCGCCATAAGCATCGAAGATAAATAGATTGGCATTAAATGATAAGAAATTTTTATTTAAGAAGATGTTTTGGATAATTCTAGCTACAGAGCATGATTTACCGGAACCAGTGTTACCAAATATAGATAAATGGTTAGAAAATAAGTCATTAATATCGACAAAGACATCTTTACCATTGTAAATAGCGGATTTACCTAAGTACATATTGCCGTTTTGATTAGAACCTAAAATAATATTTAATTCTTCGTCATTAATAACACGAACTTGACTATCCAATGTAGGCTTTTTGATAGTACCGGCAATAAAACGACCATCAAGAAATTGCCCCATTAGATCGATATGGGCGGTTGTTTCATCTACTTTTTTAACTTCTCCTAATAATTTTTGTTCAGCCGTTTCAAATACAACGTGTAAGTTCATTAAATTGGGAACGACCATGTTTTCTTTGTGTATTTCAACGATTGCTGTTATATCATCAATGTTTTTAATCTTTCCAAACATTTTAACCAACCTCTATTCTTTTAAATTATAGCATATCTTATGGATATTAAACAATATTTATAAAACTAAAATCAGTGTTTTTTAATTCAGGTAAATCACCATTTACGAATAGTTCCATAAGTAAGTCATCTTTCTCAACGGTATCTCCTACTCCAACATGTAAAATGAGACCAACTGAGTAATCAATGTCATCATCTAGGGTCATACGAGATGCCCCTAATTTCCCAGCAAGTTTGGCTGCTCCTAGGGCATCAAGTGATTCAATAGTTCCACTCATCTTAGCTTTGACAGGGATGATGTTAGGCGCAATATGCAATTTACCAAGTTCACCACCTTGAGCAGAGACAAATTCATAGAATTTCTTTAAGGCACTTCCAGAATCAATAGCTTTAATAGTTTCTCTTGTAGCTTCTTCGATATCAAGCCCTTTTGCCATGGATAATAGATTAGCAACAATTTCGATGGATGCATCAAATAATGGACAACGTTTACCATGTAAGACATTGATGGCTTCAGCAACTTCTAAGGCATTACCAACGGCACATGATAGTGGTGTATCCATATCAGAAATTATAGTTTTAACATTACGCTTATAAGCTTCCCCGATAGCAATTAGCCATTTACTTAAAGTTTTAGCATCTTCACGAGTTTTAATTAAAGCTCCACTTCCAACTTTGATGTCAATTAGAATATTAGAAGCTCCAGCAGCAATTTTTTTAGACATGATGGATGAGGCAATTAAAGGAATAGATTCCGTTGTTCCAGTTACATCTCTTAGATTATAAATGACTTTATCTAATGGAACTAAGTTAGGTGTTTGAGCACTGATGGCAAATCCTAGTGTTTTAACTTGATTATAGAAAAATTCGGGCGATGGCAAAACGTTGAAGTTAGGAATACTTTCTAGTTTATCAATTGTACCTCCAGTAATACCTAAACCACGACCACTCATCTTAGCCATATGAAGACCTAAAGAGGCCGCTAGAGGACCGACGATTAGAGTTGTTGAATCTCCTACTCCACCTGTTGAATGTTTGTCGACGACATATTCCATTTTACCTGTGTAATCATAAACTTCACCACTGCGAATAAATATATCGGTTAAAGATAGTGTTTCACTCATATTCATACCATTTATCGTAATAGCCATAAGTAAAGCACTCATTTGATAATCAGGAATTTTACCTTCTAGATATCCCATAAAGACATACTTTAATTCATCATAGGATAATGATCCTCCATTCTTTTTTCTTGTAATAATTTCTAATACATTCATCATTTTTATACCTTCTTTATTATTATATACAATAATTATATCATAATAATAT
>CAMWQX010000039.1 GCA_947176475.1 uncultured Bacillota bacterium | reverse complement strand
AAAAGCTACAACAACTAAAAAGGTAGTTAATCAAGGGAGAACAATATATATAACACCTACAGGTAAGAAATATCATTATAATTCGCATTGTAATGGTGGTACTTATTATGAATCCACTTTAGAAGAAGCCAAGAGAAGAGGTTTGACTCCTTGTAAGAAGTGTGTTTTATAAAGTTTAATTGTTAATAACTTTATAGTTTTCAACAAAAAGTAAGACATAACTTTTGGATATAATCCCATATATTTTTGGAATTACCATGGTAGAGTATTTCTTTGCTATACTTTATTTAGGTGATAGATAGATGGGAAAATTAAAACCAGCAGAATGGGCATTACTTTCAATGGCAATTTCAAATGCGATTTTGGCAGTTCCTAAAATTGTAGATTTAGTTAATGAAAATACGAGGTTTGAATATAAGGTTTTAGAGGATGGAACTTTAGAGGTAACGGGACAAATAAAGAGCAGTATATTAAATAAATGCTATTTAGTTGAAAGAAAAGATGAAGAAGGTAAATTAGGATTATCTATTATAAATAAAGATGGTGTAGATATTTTAACTGATGAATTTGTTACCAGTGTTCATGAAGTTGAAGGGTGTATTATATCCGTAGATGATGATATATATTCAGTTCATAAGATGAGTGAGTATTATGGTGAAGAAGATGGAGTACTTTTAAGTCCGGATGATGTAAGAGAAATACTTGCAATAATAGCTAAAGATTTTAAATGGCACGAATATAAAGTACTTAGTTATACTTATTAATTATGGATGCTTATGGTTAGCATCTTTTTTAATGCAATTGTTGATGATTTTTGGTATAATAGAAATCAAGAAAGCGAGGGACTAGAAAATGAAAGTTATTTTGCTTACTGATGTTAAAAAACAAGGTAAAAAAGATGATGTTATTAATGTATCTGATGGATATGCTACTAACTTCTTAATTAATAAAGGATTAGCTGTTCCTTATAATGATGAGAATAAGAAAAAGTTAGAAAGAGATTTAAAGCATAGAGCAGATGAAGAAGAAGCATTTATTAAAGAGTGCGAAGAGATAAAGAGAAAATTAGAAAAGATAAGTGTTAAGTTCAAAGTTAAAACAAGTAATGATGGAAGAATGTTTGGTACGATATCAAGCAAACAAATAGCTGAAGAACTTAAAAAGATGGGGTATGATGTTGATAAGAAGAAGATTGAGTGTGATCATACGATTGATTCTTTAGGAACACATATTGTTAAAGTTAATTTACATAAGAAAGTTATTGTAGATTTAAAAGTAGTTACTGAGTAAAGGAAGTGAAGAATATGCCTGAGATAAAGAGAGATGAGCCAAAGAACTTAGAAGCGGAAATGGCGGTTTTAGGTTGTGGTTTTTTATCTAGTACAGCTTTGGAGAAGATAAGTGAAGAATTAAGATCAGACATGTTCTATGACAAGAAGAATGTTGCAATATTTAATGCTATGACGGAAATTCATAAGAGACATGATCAAATGGATGCAACAATATTAAAAAATGAAATAGAAAAGAATACGCCAATTAATACAGTTGGTGGAGTAGAATATTTAAGTGAAGTTATTGATTCGGTTGTTTCAGCTTCGAATGTGGATTCATATATTAATATTATAAGAGAAAAAGCATTGAGAAGAAGTTTGATTTCCGTTTGTGAGAAAATAGAAAATACAGCTAGAGATGAGGGTAGTGATACTTTTAATATCATTGAGACAGCTGAGAAACAAATATTTAGTGTTACAACTGCGAGAAAGACAAGCGAATTTAAGACAAGTGCAGATGTGGTTAGAACAGCAAGAGAACAACTTGAGCAATTATCAAAGAATAATCAAGAGGTTACAGGTATTGCCACAGGATTTTATGATTTTGATAAGTTAACTAGTGGTTTGCATGCTAATGAATTAATAATTATTGCTGCTCGTCCTGCAATGGGTAAAACGGCATTTGCTTTAAATATTGCTGTTAATGCGGCTTTAACGAGTGGTAAGAGTGTTGCCTTATTTAACTTAGAGATGAGTGCTGAACAATTGATGTTCCGTATGATTTCGGCTCAAGGTGCAGTAGATGGTAATAAGTTAAAAACAGGTAAACTGGCTCATGATGATTGGAAGAAAGTAAATGAAGCTATGAGTGATCTTGCCGATGCTCCAATATATCTTGAAGATACACCAGGTATTACAATTGGTGAAATAAGAGCTAAGTGTCGTAGATTACATAGTTCAACTAAGGGCTTGGGTCTTGTTGTAATCGACTACTTACAGTTAATTAGTGGTGGTCCTGGATATGGAAATAATCGTCAACAAGAGGTTTCCGATATTTCGCGTAGTTTAAAGACTATGGCCATGGAACTACAAGTTCCAGTTATAGCTTTAGCTCAGTTATCACGTAATGTTGAAGGTCGTGAAAATAAAAGACCGATTATGTCCGATTTGCGTGAATCTGGATCTATTGAACAGGATGCTGATATCGTAGCATTCCTATATCGTGATGATTATTATAATAAGCCAGCTGGTGCAATTGAAGAAAATAATATTTCGATTTCAGAACTTATTGTTGGTAAACATCGTGCAGGTGCAACTGGTACAATTGAGTTATTATTTGAAAAGAATATTAGTAATTTCCGTAATTACATAAAAAATGTTCAAGAAAATTAGGGTGAAGATGATGAAGGGAAAAATATTCGGTTTTATAATAACCGTTTTTGTAGCATTTCTACTGTTCTTTGTAGGAGTAGATGAGCGTGTAGCTGGTACACCTATTGAGGTATATCAAGTATATTTAAATGGAAAAAAGATTGGATTAATTTCTTCTAAAGATGAATTATTCAATTTAATTGATAGTGAGCAACAAGAGATAAAACAAAAATATAAAGTTGATAAGGTATATCCACCAAATGGATTAGATGTTGAAAAAGTCTATACTTATAGTGAAGATATTGTTTCAGTTGAAAGTATTTATAATCAAATAAAGGATATTGAACCATTTACTATTGAAGGTTATACGACAACTATTACATATACAGAAAAAAAGGTTATCAATGATGGTGAAGTAATTGAGCCAGGAGAACCAGTTAAGATTTATATGTTAAAAAAGGATATTATTAAAGATGCTTTATATAATGTTGCTACAGTTTTTATTGGAACTAAAGATTTAGCAAATTATGATAATGGAACGCAGATTGAAATAGGAGATACGGGAGAAATTATCAATTCTGTTTATTTTCAAGAGACAATAACTGTAAAAAAAGATTTAATTTCAACAGAAGAATTTATATTTGAAGATGCTGAAAGTTTATCACAATATTTATTATTTGGGACTTTAAAGAAACAAAAAAGTTATATTACTAAAGAGGGAGAAAACTTAGATGCTATTGCGGAAGCTAATAACTTAAATATTGAGGAGTTACTTATTGCAAATCCGCAATATCCAGCAGCTAATGTCTTATTAAGCCCAGGAGAAGAAGTCAATGTTGGTCTTATCAATCCATTGGTAAATGTTGTTTATCGTAAGACAGTTGTTGAGGATACAAAAGTAAATCCCAAAACAATATATATTAATGATAAGACAAGATATGAAGATTATGAGGAAGTAACAACTGAGGGTAGTGCGGGATTAATCCGTGTTACACAAGAGATTAAGTATATTAATGGTGAAATTCAATCTCTTAATATAACTAATAAAGACACTTTGACAGCTGCCGTTGATAAAGTAATTACAAGAGGAACTAAGAAGTTAGGAAATGGATTTGTCTATGTTCCATCGGGTAATATTAACTGGAGTTGGCCAACTATTTCACCTTATGTTATTACTTCACGTTATAAATGGCGTTGGGGAAGAATGCATCAAGGTATCGATATTTCTGGTACAGGTTATGGTTCACCAATTTATGCCGTTCAATCGGGAACAGTATATCATGTTAATCATGATAAAAATAAGGCTGAAGGTTTAAGTGTCTATATTGATCATGGTAATGGTTATGTAACTGTTTACATGCATTTATCGAAGATATTAGTAAATGAGGGAACACCTGTTAAAAGGGAGCAAAGAATTGGTCTTATGGGTAAAACGGGAACTGTTACTGGTACGCACTTACATTTAGGTGTCGTTGTTGGCGGTAGACCATGGCAAGGTGGAACATTTGTTGATCCATGTAAGGCGATGTTCAAATGTTAGTATCAGTATTAGCAAGCGGGTCTGAAGGAAATTGTACATTAATTCAAACGAAAACAAAAAAAATCCTAATAGATTTAGGTATGAATAATAAATATATTACAACTAATTTAGGAGAATTGGGTATAGCTCCTTCAGAAATAGATATAGTTTTAATTACACATACACATGCCGACCATACAGGAGCAATGAAGGTTTTCTTTAAGAATAATACACCAGCTGTTTTCTTGGCCGAAGAGATGATGAGCGAATTAGAATTCTTAAGTGATTATCCTAATCTTTGTTTTGATGAAGGACCTTTGAATTTTAATGGTGTAACTATTGAAATATTTAAAACGAGCCATGATGCTCCGGGTAGTAGGGGTTATATAATTAAAGAAGGCGACTCATCATTTGTCTATGTAACAGATACGGGGTATATTAACTATAAATTATTTGAGCAATTAAAGAATCATAATTTATATGTTTTTGAAAGTAATCATGATGCGGAGCTTTTAATGCATGGGAAGTATCCGGCATGGCTTAGAGCAAGAATTGCCAGTGATGTAGGCCACCTTTCGAATAGTCAAGCAGGGTTTTATCTTAGCAGGTTGATTGGACCAAATACAAAAGAAGTTATATTAGCACATATTTCCAAGGAGAATAATGATCCAGAGTTAGCACTTGCAACAGTAAGAGAGTGTTTAGAAGAAAATAATGTGGCTTTTGATAATTTTAGAGTTGCTAAACAAAGAGAGAGAACGGACTGTATAGAGATATGATAAATATTATATGTGTAGGTAAGATTAAAGAAGAATATTTATCTTTAATGATAAATGATTATTGTAAAAGAATAAATAAGTATCATAAACTTAATATTATTGAACTAAAAGATAGTAATATTAAAGATGAGGGAGATTTAATATTAAAGCATATTAAACCAACAGATTTTATAGTAACGATGGAAATAGAAGGTAATATGATGTCATCAATTGAGATGGCATCAAATATTGAATCTTGGTTAGCCCATTATTCGAATATAACATTTATTATTGGTGGATCAAATGGTATAGATGAAAGAGTTAAAGAATTATCAAAGTTTAAATTATCATTTGGATTAAATACATATCCTCATGGTTTATTTAGAGGAATTCTTTTAGAACAGATATATAGATCATTTAAAATATTAAATAATGAAACATATCATAAGTAATAAAAAAGATTTCTTGATAAATCTTTTTTTGTTGGATAAATATATCGATAATGTTATAATATGAATACTTTTAAAGGGAGAGATATTTATGTATATGACGAGTTTAGATGTTATGTGGCAATATTTACATGATCAAAGTAATTGCGTTGATGAATATCTATTTGTGACGGATCCTTATCGCTATACATCTGATTTTGTGGATATGTTAGTGAGAAATCCAGAAGTTGTTCCACAACTTAAGAGTAAAATGCATAGGGAAAGAATGAGTTCTAGTGTTTTTGGATTGTTTATGCGTGATGGTTATGGTGTAGCAGAATATCGTATTATTAAAATGATGAAAATTGATGCCTTTCATGATTTTTTAGCTGACGAATTTTCGGAATTAATAAATATTGAACAAGGAACTAAATTAAGTAAAAATATTAAATGAAAATGTGTTACAATGGTTATAGAGGTAGTTTAAATGATAGGAAATGATTGGGATAAAGTATTATCTGTTATAGAAAATAGTGAAGGATTTAAGAAATTTATGGATGTTGTTAATCATCAATATGAGATTAATACCATTTATCCATTAAAAGAGAATATATTTAATGCTTTAAAGTTAACTAGTTATGAAAATACCAAAGTAGTTATTATGGGGCAAGATCCTTATCATGGCGAAGGAGAAGCACATGGGTTATCTTTTTCCGTGCAAGAGGGAATTAAGTTACCTCCTAGTTTAAAAAATATTTATGAAGAATTAGAAAGTGATTTAGGAATTAAACCAGCGACTAGTGGTGATTTAACGAAATGGGCAAAAGAAGGGGTGTTACTTTTAAATAGTACATTAACAGTTGTTAAAGATACACCGAATTCTCATAAAGATTTAGGATGGGCTTTATTTACGGATTATATTATCAAAACTTTAAATGAGAAAGAAACACCAGTAGTATTTATTCTATGGGGTAATTTTGCCAGAAGTAAGAAAGCATTTATAACTAAACCACATCACTTAATTATTGAAAGTGCTCACCCTTCGCCTTTTAGTGCAAGAAATGGTTTTTTTGGAAGTAGACCTTTTTCAAGAACAAATAATTTTTTAAAGGAAAACAATATAGAAGAGATAGATTGGGATTTGAATAAATAAATGGCTAATATGCCAAAAAGTGACGGAAAATCAACAAATGTTCTTTAAAAGTTCCGAAACATTTGTATGTGGTGAAAAAATTTCACTACCTCCTTTTGTAAATAAAGTGCTATGATGCAATCAAGGAGGTGAGAATGAGTGAGAAAGCGTATATTAATAATGGCTATATTATTAATTGTACCTACTATGGTATTTGCTGCAAAAGATGGAGGAATAACAACTTTGAATGTACCACCTGGAAAGAAAGCTGCTACACCGACATACAATTTCAATGGAAAAACGCATACTTTGCATATTCCGATAGATCAAGTAAGAAAGCCATCAAATCCACAAAAAGCAGTTATTGCATCATTTAGACATGTTTGGTATTCTTCAAAGCCACAACAAAAGGAAGTAAAAAAGATGAATGCTGCTGCTGGCACTTTTGTATGTGCAACTATGCCTGCACAAACTAGTGGTGATTATCATTATGAAATTGCTGCTTATAGTGATGCTTTTGGATTAACAGATCCTCATCAAGAATATGCTGGTTTTATTTCTGATCAACTATTGCTTGATAGTATGTAGTATTAATAATTAGCAATGGTAAAAGGAATCCTTTTGGATTTCTTTTTACCAATTATTTTGGAGGTAGTTATGAAAATTAAAGTAGAAAATGTATCGAAAAATTTTATAAAAGATAAAGAACAATTAGAAGTATTAAAAGATTTATCTATTACGTTTGAATCAGGAAAATTATATGTTATCGTTGGTAAGAGTGGGGCTGGAAAGTCAACATTTTTAAAATGTCTAGCTGCTCTTAATAAAGTAGATGTAGGTAATATCTCTTTTGATGATGTAGAGATAAATAAATTAAATGATAAAGAAATATCTAAATTCAGAAATGAGAAAATTGGAATTGTATTCCAAGAATATAATTTACTGGAATTTTTAAATACTTATGAAAACGTTGCTTTACCTCTTGTCATAAATGGAAAGTATAATTTAGAAGATGATGAATTAAAAAAGAAAGTTGATGATCTATTAGAATTTGTTGATTTGGGCGATAGAAGTAAACATTATCCAAAGGAGTTAAGTGGTGGAGAACAACAAAGAATTGCTATAGCCCGAGCTTTAATTAATGATCCAGATGTTATTTTAGCAGATGAACCAACGGGAAGTATTGATAAAGAAAATAGTAATAATATATTAAAACTATTAAAGAAAATATCTAAAGAAAAATGTGTTATCATTGTTACGCATGATGATAATGTATTAAAGTATGCTGATGAATTTTATAATTTAAAGTCTGGAAGTTTAGAAAAATATGAATCTAAAAATTAAGTTTAAATTTATAAAAAAGCAGGATAGAAA
>CAMWQX010000038.1 GCA_947176475.1 uncultured Bacillota bacterium | reverse complement strand
TCGCTTCCAAGGGTTGGGCTGTTCGCCCATTAAAGTGGCACGCGAGCTGGGTTCAGAACGTCGTGAGACAGTTCGGTCCCTATCCGCTGTGGGCGCAGGAAAATTGAGGAGAGCTGTTCCTAGTACGAGAGGACCGGAATGGACTGACCAATGGTGTATCTGTTGTAACGCCAGTTGCAGTGCAGAGTAGCTATGTCGGGAAGGGATAACCGCTGAAAGCATCTAAGCGGGAAGCCCCCTCCAAGATGAGTTTTCCCATAGAAATAGTAAGAACCGTTGAAGACTACAACGTTGATAGGCTAGAGGTGGAAGCGTAGCGATACGTTGAGCTGACTAGTACTAATAGTTCGAGGATTTAACCCTAATTGTTTGATGGATCATTATCATGTTTTTAAAGGACAAAATCCTTAGTTTGTGACGATAGCTTAGTGGACACACCTCTTCCCATCCCGAACAGAGAAGTTAAGCACTAAAACGCCGACGATAGTGTAAGCGAAAATAGGAAGTTGCAAACTTTTTTTTTGCTTTATTTTAGGATTCTATCACGAATCCTTTTTTTATATTCTTTTTTATTAATGTTTTGTTTAAATTTACTTTAATATATGGAAAAAAAATGTTATAATTAATTAGAATATGCATAATATTTGGAGGCTGGTTAAAATGAATCTGACAGAATTTTTTAGTATAATACAGAAATATGGCGATGGATCGTTCTCTTTTCCTGTGCTTAAAGACTTTTTAACTACGCCAAATACTCCAAATTTAACAAACTTTTTTGATTTATATAAGCAAGATAAAAGATTAGCCTCAGCAGTAGATTCCAAAAAATATGCCAAAGTAATTGGAAAAATCCTTGAAGATCATAAAGCCTATGGCGGTGATCCTCAAACAATAACTAGTGCTTTACAGAAGAATCCAAATAAGATGACAATTTCTTCAATGGATATTAGAAATGTTAATATTCCATCTGAACGTATGCATAAGTTTACTATCAACGTTTCAGGTACTTTATTATACGATGTTGTAGAAAAAATTTATGATTTTTCTAAAGAGTCAAATTATGATTTAGATATGGAAATTCCAGCTGCTAAAGATCAAAAGCTTGGCCTTACGGATACGATTGTGTTGTACTCATCTAATAATAATCTATTTAATACATTGGATTTTATTCAAAAGTTGAAGACGATTAGTAATAATTTTGGAGATCAACCTAAATATCGTGAAGATGGCGAAACGAGATCTTATTATGCGGAAATTTCTGAGGGCATTGCATATGATTCTTATAATTCTGAACATGAAAAGTGGAATAGAGATATTGTTGGTGAAACAATTATTGAAGCTATTGATAACATGATTGTCAATTTTGTTGCAGATAATTTTGAGTTGTATGGTAATGCTGATTATGTTAATTATAAGAATGATCGCAAGAAATTTATTAGAGACATGATGGATCAAGGTCTTGATGTCTATGGAATTTTTAATTCGTATTTAGAAGATGGATTAAGAGCTAAAAATGTTGATCCAGATAATATATATTTAAGTGAAAATGTCTATGAAAAATTCTTGGGTCCAAAAATAAAAGTTACGGAAGCTGTCGAAGATAATCTTGAAGACCAAATGGATTTAGCCGATGCCATTGAAAGAAAAACAGCAGAATTACTTGGGCAATCGAAAGAGAATGGTCAAGGAGGAGAACCTTCATCAGAAGAAGAGAAGGAATCGGAATCTTATGGTGATGGTACTAATTTAGATGAGTTTAATTTGCTTGGAGAAGGTGGAGATGAATTTACTCCTTTAGTATCTCAAGTTGAAAGAGTAAACCCAGAGAGTGCTAAAGTATTAGGATTAAATCCAGAAAATCTTCCTCTTAATCCTCTTGATTATTTAACTCGTCCAGCTCCAACAGCCAATTTAAGACATTTAGATGAATTAACTAGCGGAAAAGAAATTACTTCAGATTTAGAGGATGAAACTTTAAAGGTTGAAGGTCAAATTGAAGGCAAAGAAACGGAAGTTTTCTTTGATGAGGGAACTTTAGAAGAAAATTCTGGTGGAGCTGAAGAATTAAATCCAGATGAAGTTTTTGTAGGAGAACAACAAAAATTTGGTTCGAATATTACTGTTCCTAGTGAAGAAGAAACTTTAGTAAAAGATGGATTAAAACCTGCTGCGGGTTCTGGTGAAGGAGAGGTAGCACCAGTTATTCAACCAGAAGAAGTAATAGATGGTCCTGTTATTGAAGAACAAGGTACTGAAGAGCAGGGTATTGAAGATCAAATTGCTTCTGAACAAGTTGTTGAAGGGACACCTGTTGATGAACAATTAGAATCTAATACTGGTTCGTTGTTTGGTCCAACATTCTTACAAGATTTAATGAATGAATATGCTGAATCAGTTAAAGAGGGTGGAGAAGGCGATATTATTTCTGATGAACAACCTGGTGAAGAAGTAGTTGGAAATAATGGTCTTTCCGATAAAGATGTTATTGAAGCACGACAAGTTGATGAAAAGAGTCCTGCTAGTCAAACCGAACAAGAAAAAGAAGAAAATCCAACAATGGATCTTTTAAGAGAATATCGTGAACGAAGAGCAGCAGAAATGGCGGAGATGCAAGATGAAGAAAATGCATTAATGCAATTGATGGGAACTAGTATTAGCGATAGAAAAACAAAAGAGGTTCCTAAGGAAGTTAACCCTGGTGAAGAATATTTAGAAGAACTACTAAGAATGTCACAAAGTGGAAAAGGAAATTTAGAAGAAGATAAATTAGAACATGGAGAAAATGTTTCAAATGATTCTTTAGATAGTTCAAAAGGTAGCACGGCAGTTGCTGTTAGATCAGCATCTATTCCACAAAGTGAAGCGGAAAAATATCTTGATGCTGTGCTTGCAGCTGCAACAAGTAATAGTAATAATTCAGCATTTGCCGGATTTGATATGGGAATGCTCGATATTGAAAATAATGCTGGCGAGTTAGGAACAGATTTAACTCCTAGTGCTGTATTTGCCGAAAATGTCTCAAAAGTTGAAGAGAGAGAAAAAGCTAAATCGCCTGCAGAAAAGAGAATAGAAGCAATGTTAGCGGCATTGGATGAAAGAAAAAATAATCAATCTTCTATTCAAATGGGAGATATGCCAAAAACGACATATCATCATGTAACTACGGAACAAGAAGAAGCTTTGGAGAAACTTTTAAGAGATGCAATGGAAACTCCACCTAGAAGTGATTTTAATGGATTTAATGAAGATATGTTTGATGTGACAAATGCTCAAGGTACTGCAAATGGGACATCTGAGATGTTTGAATCGTCATTAGCAAACGTATCTAAAGCAGATATGCCAAAGAAAGCAACTAATAAAGAAGAAGAACGATTTGATGCAATGTTGCGTGGGGATTTTCAACCTCCTGCCGTTGTAATTGAAGCTCCTGCGCCAGTAACTGTTGTTCAAAAGGTTAGTGAAGAAGATCAAAGGTTGACGAAAATGCTTGAGAACCTTGGAAAAGATACTCCAGCTGTTGCCGGAGTAGAAGAGCATGTAGAAAGACCAGTTTATCATCCAGTTGTTTCTGATAAAGAACAAGAATTAGAAGCATTGTTAAAAAAGGCGGAAACTCAAACGGAGCCAGTATTAGGAAGCATTAGAGAAGAAATGATTGGTGCTAGGGAAATAAGTCATGAACCTAGCGAAAATGAAGCTTATTTGCAAAAATTATTAGATGCTGTTGAAAATCAGCAAGAGGGAGAATTCACGGGATTTAATGCGGAAGATATAGCTGATCAAACAAACTATTTGGATGTAGCTTCTACTCCTCAAGAGTTATTTGCTATGACTGTTCAAGAAGGAGCAGATAAGAATAAAGTTCAAGAAAAAGTGACGGTTGTAAATGAACAAGAGGCACATTTAAATAGTCTATTAAATAATTTAACCGAACAAAAAGAAGGCGAGCAAGTTTTAGAAACTGAAGAGACAGCTTTAAATCTTCCTTCAACGTATGTTCATGTTCCAACGGATGAAGAAATTCGCTTAGCTGAACTTGAAAGAGCGGCGTTAGAACCACAACCACGAATTGTTGAGGATACTAAAGAAGAAAAAAGTACTGAAGTTGGAAGAGAAGTTCCAAAAGAGGAAATGAGTGAAAGTGAAAGTTATTTAGAGCATTTACTAAATATGACATCTGGTGAAAATGTAGAGCAAGCCGAGGAAGAAACTTTCACTGGTTTTGATGAAGAAATGGTAGGAGGAACAGCTATTGAAATGGCTGGACCTCAAGGATTAATTAATACTTCTCTTGAAGAGAAAATTCAACAAGTATATGCTATTGAACAAAATAAAAATCCAGAAGAACGTCGAATGGATCTAATGTTAAGAGGAGTAAGTAATGGGGAGTCAGCTGCCGAAGATATTTCAACGACTCAAACTTCTCAAGATAAAAAAGATAATCCTCAAGGAACGTCTCTTACAAGTTTATTTGATGATCTTGAAAAATTACCTTCATTAGAAGGTGATGCGGAATTTACTGGTTTTGATGAAACTATGCTTGGAAGCGATGGAAGTGAAGTTGTTAAAACGGCACAAGATTTATTTTCCGAAGAAGTTAAATCCAGTGTTTTGAAAATAGAAGATGCGACAACTGCTAGAAATGAGCATGAACAACATTTAAATGATTTATTAAAATTAGTTGAAGAAGTAAATAAAGTTGAAGTAGTTGGTGATTCAGAGGCATTAGTTGATGCTATTGAAGCTGCATCTGAACAAATTCCTGCTGAAAAAGGCGGAAATGAATTGGACCCTGAGTCTGAGGCATTTACAGGATTCGGTACAGAGGAAATATTCTTTGATGAAGAAGAAGAGCCAAATGAAGAAAAAAGTTTAGCAGATGCTATGGCTAGTGTTACATTTAGAACATTGAATTCAGCTGATGCTTTGATGCAAGAAGAAAGAGATAACTTATTAAATGGGAATATCCCACAAGAGTATAGAATAAGTATTTATCGATTCTTATTTGGTGATAAAACTGAAGAAATCATGAATACGATAGTCGCTTATGAAGATGGTCGGGAGATTAGTATTCTTGATTATTTGGAAGAAAATAATGTTTTAACTCTTTTACCAGATGATACGACTTTGATAGTTAATGGAGAATCTATAACAAGAGATGAATTTATTTGTAACTTGTTAATACCAGATTTGATATCAAATGGATGTGTTAGTTTATTTGACTATATTAATCAAAAGGAAATTGATATTGAACTTCCTAAACCTAGCGGTGGATTATTTAAATTATAGCAATCGTTTATAAGCGATTGCTTTTTTTGTATTATTTCTTAAAATGTGATATTATATATGGAATATTTTGGGGGGTTATTATGGAACGATATGGTTGGGATATTGAGTATATCAATAAAAGACAGGAATACTATGAGCATTTAATGGAGATAACTACTGATGAACAAGAAAGAGAAAAGTATGAAGATTTATTTGATCGATACTCTTTGTTAATTCTTGGACATCTTCTTTCTGAAGGTATCCCTGGAAAAGAGAAGACATCAGCAATTTCTAAAATAAGAGAAATTCAAGAAGTTCCGAATGTCGTTAAATATGCTCCTGAGGTTTTACGAATAAAGACTAGTATAATTGAAAAATTCTATGATTTAGATATGGATATGCCTTATGTTCAATTTTCAAAATCAATGAATGTAAATAATTTAGCAAAATTAATAGGGGAAGCTATACATGATATATTTGGCGATGATGCCTATAATGATTATAAAAAAGTAGCTCTTGATACAAAAAATAAAATTCAGATAGGCAATAGTGAAACACAAGCTTGTATGCGTTGTGTAAGAGATGGAGATGTTCCTGATTATTATATTTTATTGCCGAGAATAAGTAATATAATGATTGTTAACAGTTTATCTCATGAGGCTGGACATCAACGTCGTTTGGCGATAAATGATATAGAATTACTAGAAAATCATATATTAGGAGAGTATGAATCTTTTAGTTATGAGATAAGAGTACTTGACTATTTTATAAAAAATGGTATATATAAGAAAGAGGCAGTTAAAGCAATGATTAGAATAATCAATATGCTTGATGCTTTTGCCGGGTTATTTAATGAGTTAGACATAACTGAGTCAAAGACAGCGGAAGAATTTACAAGAAAAGCACGAAAGAAAGATATATACAGGCGATTGCGTATACCTAATAATGAAGTTTTACTTAATTATTTATATACTATTAAGAATGAATATATGTTTCCTTATGTCTATTCGGCTATGTGTGTATTTGATCATTTGAAAACCGATGATAATTTAGAAAAATATAATACGGTTATTCATGAAATAGGTAAAACTCCAGAAATGGATTTGGTTAGAAAAATTGTTGATAATCCAGAAGATATTAACAACTAAAATGGATATAGAGAATATCGAAAAGAAATTAGAAAGATTTATAAAGGAGAGTAAGATTATGCAAGGTATGAAAGATAATACATTAACAAGAGATATTTATGTTTATAATAATGAAAGATTAAATGAAAGAGATTATTTCACATTAGAATTACAGGGAAAAAGGGAAGCAATTGATGAAGTTTTAAAGGAATACTTAAAAAAGGTTATTAAAACTATAAAATTTGTGGGTCATGATTTAGATGAATTAGATACTTTAGGTTTAATGGAGTATTTAAAGGGATGTTTACCAGAGGATGATGTAGATACGGTGTTGAGTTCAATAGTGTTTTATATTATGGGGTTAATTCAAGAAATTCAAATGTTTGCGCCTGATTGGCGATTAAGTGAAGATGAAAAGATGCTAGAAACACCATTCTTAACAATAAAAGGAAATAAGTTATATAGTCTTGAAACACATAAGAAAACGGATTTGGTTAAGACTTTTGAGTTAGTATATGCGTTTTTACAAAAGGCGATGGATTCGTTAGATTATGAGCATCAAGGAGATATGAATGATGTTCGCAAATATACGCTTAAGGGTGGATTAGAATAATGAATATAATGGTGGATATGGATGATGTTATCACTGGGAATATTTTCTTTGATCTTATATGTGATTTTTTAGGCGAAAAAATCGATATTAATAATGTTAAAACTTATTACTTACAAGAGTTGCTTGGAGATCGTGCACCAGAGTTTTGGGAAAGTGTTAAAGATAAGAATTTCTATGAAGGCGATGAGATATATGAGCATTGTTATGAAGTGATGGAAAAGTTAAATAAAAAACATAATGTTTATATTGTTACATCATATTTATGGAAAGATGTTATCGATATAAGTGGGAATAGTTTAAGTAATAAGTATTATTATTTAAAAGAAAAATTACCATTTATAGCACCAGAAAAATATGTTTTTACGACCGATAAATCAATTTTACATTTTGATGTTAGAATAGATGATAAGGTTAGTAATTTAACTGATGGAAAGATAAAATTACTTTATGATGCATGGCATAATAGGAATATAAGTGATGAAGAATTAAAGAAAATGGGAATTATACGTGTTTATAATTGGTATGATATAGAAAAAGTTTTAGATAGTATTTTATAATGGTGAATTATGATGATTGATAAAATATTGGCTTATAAAGATGATATGCCTGAAAATATTTATAATGAGATATTAAATGAAGCATTAACAAATAAAGATGCACGTATTTTATTTATGTTAGCTTATTATGTTAAGAATGTAGATATTGCTTTTTTAGAAGAGAAAATTCTTGATACAAATAATCTGCGATATATATCTTTCTTTATGCGTTCAATACCGAATATAGATAAAGATAAGTTTCTAAGTAAAGTGTTGAAGTTGGGTAGGGAAAGAGATGCCTATTATTGTATGTTTGATAATCGTGATTTAATTGACAATCAGATATTTAGACTTATTGATAAAAGTAAAAGCGAGCAAAAGTATTATTTCTTAAGTGTGTATCATTATTTTATAACGTTAAATAGATATGATGATATACTGTTTGATAAAGTAAAAGTAGATTTAAAAAAATTAAATATTGATATAAATGAAGA
>CAMWQX010000037.1 GCA_947176475.1 uncultured Bacillota bacterium | reverse complement strand
GAACATAATATTAAGGGAGGTAAAATAATGAAAAATAGTAATTCAAGAAAATCTTGTAATAATTCAAGAAAATCACAAAGAACGCAAAAAAGCAAAAAACAAATGAATGAAACTGCAAATAATAACGAAAACTAGTTTCATTAATAAAACAGATATGGTTTAATATATCTGTTTTTATTTGCGTGGAAAATATTCGAGGTAATCTTCTTGAAGTTTTTTGTTAGTTAAGTGCGTATATATTTGGGTGGTTGAGATATCTGAGTGTCCAAGAAGTTCTTGAATGATTCTTAAATCAGCACCATTTTCCAGTAAATGAGTGGCAAAAGTGTGACGTAAAGTATGCGGAGAAATATTCTTTTCTATTCCCTTTTTTTGGCATTCAGCTTTAATCATTTTAAATACACCTTGGCGGGTCATCATCTTGCCGTGATTATTGACGAATATGTAATTGTGGACATTGCCAATAAGCATATTGGGACGATATTCTTTGATATAAGTATTTAAAGCATCAATAGCAATATCATTGATGGGGACAATACGCTCTTTACTCCCCTTTCCCATGACTCTTACAATGCATTCTTCAATATCAATATTATTAAATTCAAGATTTACAACTTCACTGATACGTAATCCAGTGGCATACATAAGCTCTAAAAGGGCTTTGTTACGAGCATCAAATGCTGTTTCAATTTTTATATCTAGAAGTTTTTCTACTTCTTCTATTGTTAAATATGTTGGTAAGTGTTTGCCTAATTTAGGTTGCTTAATGGAATCCATGGGATTTTCACTTATCTTATTTAATTTTATATAGTAATTATAGAATGTTCTTAGGGATGAGATAGTATGGGATATTGAGGCAGGAGATAAATCCGATAAGGTATGTAAGTATTTTTCAATATCACGGACGGATAACTTTAAAATATTCTTTTTATTAAGGTACATACTTAAATGATTTAGGTCATTAGAATATGAGGCAATGGTATTGTCAGAATAATTTAATTCAAGTTCTAAATAGACAGCAAATTCAGCGATATAATCATTATTATCCATGCTCTTTCCTCCTAGTATCTTAATTATATCAAAAATGATTGAACTCGGGGTATTTATTTGTTATTATACCTGTCAAGAAATAAGGGATACTTATGGAAAAAAAATTTTATGGTTTTAATGCCTTCTTTGAATGGTATATGCGTAAGGCCACTGTTAAATATGCTACAGAAGCCGAAATATATAAATTAGATGGCGAAGTTTATAAGATATATAATTCTAGTTATGGGAAGAGAAATGAGGAATCTATTGAATCTATTGGAGACATGAATCCAAGATATTTAACAATTCCTAAGTATATAATCTATTTAGGACTTGAGTATTATGGTTTTGTGATGGATGATGCGGGAGATGATTTGAAAAGTATTTTAAATAGCCAAGATTTATCTTTTGATAAGAAATACGATATTTTATGTCAATTAAAAGAAGGCGTATTATATTTAGAAGAAATGGGTACACCTCATGGCGATTTAAGCATTTCTAATATCTTATATGATGGGGAGTATGTTCGTATTGGAGATGTCAATAATTTAATTATTGGCGATTCTTCAAAACATCTTAATTACTTGGGTAGATTGTGGTTTGAGGCTTTTGGTTCTTATAAAACAGTTGATCGTTTGGCATATAACCTACTCACTTATCTTTTACTTAATTTCTCTACTTATGATATAAGAGAATTGATTCAGTATGAAAGAAAAAAACCAGATGTTTATAGGATGTCTATTATAGAACGACCAAATGCGGTATTTAAACCAGAAATATGGATTGGTTATGAGCAAGAATTATTAAGAGGAAATAAGTTAGTTTTGGAAAATAAGGAGATAGATAAAGATATTTTCTTGATAGATTACTTAAAGTAATGGAACTTTTATGATATAATTATTGTGGTGATGCTATGGAAGTTTTAGCAGATAGTTTAAGACCGACTAAGTTAAGTGATGTCGTGGGACAAAAGCATTTAGTTGGGGAAGATAAAGTCTTATATAACTTGGTAAAAAATAAAAAAATATTTAGTATGATTTTATATGGCAATCCTGGTATTGGTAAAACGAGTATTGCTTTTGCCATAGTTAATGAACTAGGATGTAAGTATCGATTACTTAATGCCGTTGTTAATAATAAGAGTGATTTTGATATAGCAATTGAAGAAGCAAAGATGTATGGCGATATGGTTTTAATTGTCGATGAAATACATCGTATGAATAAGGATAAACAGGATATCTTGTTACCCTATATCGAAAATGGAACGATTATCTTAATTGGTTTAACGACATCTAATCCCTATTTTAAAATAAATCCAGCTATTAGAAGTCGATGCCAAATATTTGAATTGCATAATTTAGACTTTGAAGATGTTTTAGAAGGGCTAAAAAAAGCTAGTAAGAAGTTACCAAAGATAAAGATGGATGATGATGCTTTAGAGTTAATTGCTTCTTTATCATCGGGAGATTTTAGAAGTGCGATTAATTTACTTGAAGTATCTTACTACTCTTCTAAAGATAAACATATAACGGAAGAATTAGTTAAGAAAATAAATGCGAGACCGGTGATTGTTGGAGATAAGAATGAATCTGGTCATTATGATTTAATAAGCGCCTTACAGAAAAGTATAAGAGGATCAGATCCAGATGCTTCGGTCTATTATTTAGGAAGACTTTTAGTTATTGGGGATTTGGATATCATATATCGTAGACTTAGTGTTATTGCCTATGAAGATATTGGGCTTGCTAATCCAAGTATTGGACCTAAGTTATCGGCAGCGATTGAAGCGTCTGAAAGAGTTGGTTTACCGGAGGCAAGAATTCCTCTTTCAGCAATTGTCTTAGAGATGGCTTTATCACCGAAATCGAATTCAGCAGAGATGGCGATTAATGCCGTTATTGAGGATATTGAATCGGGTTCAACTGGAGATGTTCCACCGTGGATAAAAACGAATTCAAAGGATTATAAATATCCTCATGACTATCCTAATCATTGGGTGAGACAACAGTATTTACCAGATAAAGTTAAAAATAAGCAGTATTATAAACCTTGCTTAAATAATAAATATGAAGTAAGTTTAGTGAATGGAAATAAGGAGATGAAAAAATAATGAATATTGCGATTATTGGAACAGGAGTATATGGTATAGCAATGGCTTATGCCCTATCCCAAAATAAGAAAAATAAGATTATAATGTGGAGTGAATCGGAAGAATCTTTAAAAAAATTAGAAAGTAGCCGTAAAAAGTTTGAACCATTAGGTGGGATAAAAATACCTAGCGAAATAAAGTTTAGTACATCTTATGAAGAAGTATTAAAGAATGCGGATTTAGTATTTGTCATGTGCGCGGCTAAGTTTGTTGGAAGTGTTTGTAAAGACATGATGCCTTATATAGATAAGAAAATGCACTTTATCATTGGTTCTAAGGGAATTGAACAAGAGTCTTGTCGCTTTGTTCATGAAGTATTCTTGAATTTTATCAATACGCGTAAATTAGCCGTTATATCAGGTCCTTCTTTTGCTATTGATATAGCTAATTTAGAACCAATTGGTCTATCTATAGGTATTCGCTCTAAGGATACTTTAAATGTAGCTTTAAAGGCTTTTAAAAATACGAATATTAAGCTTCGCGATACTAGTGATTTAGTTGGCGTTGAATTATGCGGATCCATTAAGAATGTCATTGCTGTAGCAGCAGGTATCTTAGATGGTTTAGGATACTCAGAGTCGACAAGAAGTTTTTTGATTACCGAATCCCTACATGATATTAAAGGCTTAATTAAAGGTTTGGGAGGCAATAAAAAGACGATTTTATCCTTTGCTGGTGTTGGTGATTTACTTTTAACTGCTACTAGTACAAAATCGCGAAATTATTCCTATGGAGTTATCTTAGGACAAGGAAAATTTAAGGAAGCTAATGAGTATTTAGAAAATACAACAGTTGAAGGATATTATACTTTAAAAAGTATCTATACCCTACTACGTCGAAAGAAAATAAAGATGCCTGTAATAGATTTAATCTATAGCATTGTCATGAAAGACAGTGATCCTAAGAAACTTGCTCAATTTTTAATGCAAAAGAAATAACAGTAATAGATACTGTTATTTTTTTATTATGTCATTAAATATATATGAAACACATAGAAGTCCAGCAACGCTTGGTACGAGATTAGCAGTTCCTAAGGTATCAATGTCTTTTGGGACTTCATCACTTGATACTACCATTAGCTTTTTATTAATGCCAGCATCTTTTACCTTTTTTCTTAAGATTCTTGCTAGGGGATCATTATTAGTCTTGTCAAGAGTTGTAATAGATAACTTAGTGGGATCAAGTTTTTTTGCTGTTCCCATTGAACTTATTAATTTATAGTTATAATGGAGAGATGCTTCCATAAGAGCAAATTTTACAGAGATATCATCGCAGGCATCAATGATATAATCATACTCTAGTTTTAAAATGCTTTCTAAATCGTCTTTAGAGAGCTTTTTTTCTATTCCGTCTATTTCGATATGAGGATTAATAGATTTAGCTCTTAAAATGGCTTCTATGGTCTTAGAATGACCAATATTATTTGAGTTAGTTATAATTTGACGATTTAAGTTGCTAATATCAATTTTATCATAGTCAATGACGGTAATATGCATGAAACCATTGCGAACAAGGGCTTCTAAGGCATAAGAACCAACTCCACCTACTCCAATAAGTAAGATCTTTTTATTTTGAATAATGTTAAAGTTATCATTGCCAATAAGACTAATTAATCTATCAAACATGTTTATCACCTACTTAATTGTATCATATTATTTTATTTCGGAAATTAATTTTATATAAGATTCATAACGATATTTACTTATTTTGCCAGTTTTAAGAGCTTTTTTGATACCACAATCATTTATTGGTTCGTTGATGTGAGAACAATCTTTATATTTACAGGTAAATTCATCAAACTCTTTAAAGTAGTCTTTTATATCCGAGATATTTAAGTGTTTAATGGATACAGCTCTTATCCCTGGAGAATCAATGATGAAGGAAGAATCATCAAGTTTATAAAGCGATGATTTAGTCGTGGTATGTCTTCCCCTTTCGGTTTTATCCCCAACATGACTAGATATGATATTTTTATTTTCCGTTAAAGTACTAGCAAGACTGGATTTACCAACCCCACTTTGTCCAACCAAAATTACTTGTTTATCTTTGATGATTTTCTTTAGTTTTTCTATTCCTTCGTTAGAATATGTACTTGTGATGATGACTTCTACTCCCCTATTTTGAAATTCTTCGATAATTTGTTTACTTTCTTCATCTAATAAATCAGCTTTATTGATAACGATTTTATAGTTGATATTTGATTTGTTGAGAATAAGGATATAACGATCAATAAAGCGCGGATGAAGTTTCGGCATATTGGGAGATGCCACAATAAGAGCAAGATCAATATTAGTAGCAATTATCGTATCGTTAAGTTTAGGATTGTTTTTAGTATTATCGATTTTATTACGAGATAAGATATTTTTTCTTCCTAATATTTCTATAACTTTCTTATTTTTAATTAATACATGATCTCCTGTAAATACAGTTCTATTCATAATTCCTTTAATATTTTTAGATAATGTTACTTCGATTATTTCATCATTTAAATAGACATAAGCATAGTTATAGTTTGTTTCAATTATAATTCCAATATTATTATTTATTCTAATCACCTTTCTTTGTGATTCCTTTAAAAAAATTGCAAAAAAAGAAGGAACCTGCCTTATGCATGTTCCCAAATATTTATATTAGTTAATTTGGAGTGATACTATAAGGCTTTTTTTTAATTCTAAATTCTTCATAATATCACTTCCTTTTCTGTAAGTAATAATAGCATATTATTTATATATTTTCAAGTTTAGTTCAGCTGATGTATCTACAGGGTCAGTATCTTTATAATCTCTTTCTAAAGCGGATATAAATTCACTTATAGAATTACATGTTGCTAAGTATTCTCCAACAGTTGTTTCATAGATTTCTTTAGTTAAGCTATTTCTTAAATCTTCATATAGACTTTCTTTGATACCAACTTGAATGATTATGCTTAATGCTGTTGTATAACTGTCAAAACTTTCCGTGTTTTTTAAATCAAATTCTTGGATTAATGATATGATTTCTTCATGTGTTAAATGTTCTTTAATGAAATCGTTAGTAAATAAAGCAACTAAATGCGAAGATTCTTCCGTTATTTCAAGGACTTCAACTATATCTTCGTATTCTAATTCATATGTGGCTTCTCTTTCAAGTAAGTGTTGATTTATTTCATTTGTCAATTTAACAAGTTCAGATATTTGATTGATAGTAATGCTATATTTGGCATTTTTCCAAGACCCTGAAAGCATGACATTGACGAATGCTTTGATATCTTTGCCTTCTTTTAGTAAAAGAACAGCAGATATAATATCTACCATATCGACGTCTGAATATAATTCATAGAATTTACTAGATGTGAGTAATCTTGCAATTTCTCCTCTGTTGACATCAGTTAGATGGGTATCAATGGTTTTAATAATAATTCTAATTGTCGAAACTGAACATTTATTTTCGATTCCTGCAAAGAAAATGTCTTTTATTTCTGTTTGCTTAGTTCTTATTTTTTTACCCATTTCAATAAGTTCAAAATGATCTTGAGCATTGTAGTTTTTGATAATTGTCAAATTAGTAAGTAAATCTTTGGCATCATCTTTATCACATAACTCCATATATTTTAGTAGTTCTTCTTTAGTTAGACTTGGAAGTTTGTGCTTAAATTCAATAGATTCTACTAATTTTTCAATACCAATCTTATTTCCTATTAGTCTTTGAGTAATATAATTTTTTACGACAATATCCGCATATTCTTCAGGAACTTTCGTTTCAAGATTGTTTAACATATCATAAATTCTCGTGATATATTGAACATCACTATTGTTAAGTCCTATAGCCGTTTTTAATACTTCAATATCATTAGTAAATCTTCTAATTTCTTTTATTTTTTCTAATGTTAACATAGTTGTCTCCTTTTTATTATATTATATGTACTTCACCTTGTATTATAATAGATTGATTCTTAAATTGCAATTAGGCTTAAATATCAATCTACTGTTCGGAGGATGATGGTTTATATGAAAGAGATGCTGGTGGATTGCTTGGATTTTCATTATTTTCCATGTGAAGATCTCTCATAGTGTGATTAATAGACATTCTTTGCTTCAATGTTTCGATAATGTCTAGGTTAGCCGCTTTATATTGTTGTAGTTTAACAATTAATGGTTCAATTGATTCAGAATTTTCAGATAAAGCAATGTTATAAATGGTTTCAATATCCCTAGCTTGGAAATTAGCTAGAATAAAGGGATTAAAGAAGAAATCCTTAAGTCTTGGGATGGCATTAATGCGATTCATAATAACACATAAGTCACCCGGTGAATATATTTGGGTAATACTAGGTGTATCATTTATTTCAACTATTAATTGTGTACTTAATTGTTCGTTATCTAGTTTTAGTAATTTTTCTACTAGATCGATAAGATAATATATATCATTACTTGTGGTAAATGATTCGTTAGATGCTAAATATTTATATAGTGATTTTTCGTATTCATTATCACTTTTAATAATGTGTTCTAAAATAATTAATCTTTCAAAATCCGATTTTATCGTATAGAATTCCTCTTTAAGGAGAAGATCATTGGCGTATTTATCTTGCTTTTCGGGATTGCAAACAATTTCAGCAATCTTTTTAATATAGAGAAATCTTGCTTTATGTTTAGCAGCAAGTTCAATAGCAGAAGCTAATGTAGGATTTTCATGATAAGCAATGTGAAGTTCACATATGCGTAGATGATCATCTGTACTATATTTTCTTAATAATATTTTATTACCAAGTAGTACTCCTAATTGGGCTTTGGTACATAAGTCAATATATCTTTCTATTTGGGCGTCTGTCATAGAACTTACTTTGTTTAGAAAATGTTTACTGCTAGTTAAAGCTTCGATGATGAAGTTATCATTTAATAAATAATCCCAGACGTAAGCACTTAATAAT
>CAMWQX010000036.1 GCA_947176475.1 uncultured Bacillota bacterium | reverse complement strand
ATATGTGATAGTACTATTTTATATCATTGTGGTAGTAGTTTAAAAGATTTTGGAAAGAAAGGTTTTGCAATAAATAAGATTGAAAGTGAAAATATACTTTCAAATATTTTACAAGAAATAAATATGTGAGACTTATTTAGTTTTATATTAGTATAATAATACTTATCAAAATTTGGAAATTAAGAATAATTCTTTAATTTGTTCATAAATATACGTAAAAGTGGTTGAAAATGAGACTGATTTTTGGTATATTATCTATGGTTTTATAACCAAATAAGCACAAATATTGTTTTTATCTCCCTGTGGCCAGTGGTTGGAGGTAATGAAGATATTTGGATGAATTAACAAAAGGAGAGTGAAATTTATGGCTGTTGTTTCTATGAGTTATTTATTAGAAGCAGGTGTTCATTTTGGACATCAAACAAAAAGATGGAATCCTAAGATGAAGGAATACATCTATACTTCAAGAGATGATATTTATATAATCAATCTTGAAAAGACGGCTGCTTGTATTGAAACTGCTTATGCAGAAATCAAGAAGATTGCCGAAAATGGAGGAAGTTTCTTATTCGTTGGAACTAAGAAACAAGCTGTTGAGGCTTCAATTGAAGAAGCTACAAGAAGTGAATCTTTCTATGTAACTGAAAGATGGTTAGGTGGAACATTAACTAACTTCAGAACTATTAGAAAGAGAATTAAAAGACTTGAAGAAATCGAAGAAATGGAAAAGAACGGTATGTTCGAAGTACTACCTAAGAAGGAAGTTGTCGGTTTAAATAAAGAATATGAAAAATTAAATAAAGTATTATGCGGTATACGTACAATGACTAAGTTACCTAATGCTTTAATTATTGTAGATCCAAAGAAGGAAATTAATGCTATTAGAGAAGCTAGAAAATTAAATATTCCAGTATTTGGTTTAGTTGATACTAACTGTGATCCTGATGATGTTGATTTTGTTATTCCTGGTAATGATGATGCTGTAAGAAGCGTTAAAGTTGTTTTAGGAGTTTTAACTAATGCTATTTGTGAAGCTAAAGGATTAGAAATCGTTGATTATATCACAGAAGAAGAAAGACCTAAAAAGGAAGCTAAACCAGCTGCATCACCAAAGAAAGAAGTTGCTTCAGTAAGTGTTGAAGAAGAAGAGGCTCAAGAAGTAGAGGAAGAAGTTGAAGTTGGTAATGATTTATCGGACAAGACTGTTACTGAATTAAGAGCTATGGCTAAAGAAGCTGGGGTTAAAGGTTATTCTACTATGAAAAAAGATGAATTACTTTCATCATTAAGTTAAGGAGAATAAATATGATTAGTGCAAAAGATGTTAATGAATTAAGAAGTAAAACTGGTGCAGGAATGATGGACTGCAAAAAAGCTTTAACTGAATGCAATGGTGACATGGATGCTGCTATTGATTGGTTAAGAGAAAAAGGTATTGCTAAGGCTGCTAAAAAAGCTGATAGAATAGCTGCTGAAGGTTTAGCAAATATCTTTACTGAAGGTAATAAAGCTGTTATCTTAGAAGTAAATTGTGAAACAGACTTTGTTACTAAGAATGCGGAATTCGTTGAGATGATCGAAAATGTTGGTAAAGCTATTTTAAAGGGCGATACTAGCGATATGGAAAAAATCAATAATTTAGATGTTGATGGTCAAACTGTAAGTGAATATATTGTTGCTAAGACGGCTAAGATTGGAGAAAAATTATCTTTAAGAAGAGCTGAATTAGTTACAAAGACTGATGCAGAAAATTTTGGTACTTACTTACATATGGGTGGTAAAATTGCTGTTTTAGTTGTTGTTGATGGAGCAAATGAAGAAGTTGCCAAGGATGTAGCAATGCAAGCAGCAGCTATGAGACCTGAATATTTAAATAAAGATGAAGTTCCTGCAGAAGTAATTGAAAAAGAAAAAGAAATCTTAAAGGAACAAGCAATTAACGAAGGAAAGCCAGCTGACATTGCGGAAAAGATGGTTAATGGACGTATTCAAAAATACTATAAAGAAAATTGTCTTATTCATCAAGCATTTGTTAAAGATGGCGACATTGATGTTGAAACATATGTTAAGAATAATGGTGGTTCAGTTAAATCAATGATTCGTTACGAAGTTGGCGAAGGAATGGAAAAGAGAAGCGAAAACTTTGCTGAAGAAGTTGCTAAACAAGTTAACGGAGAATAATAAAATAAAGGTTCAGTTATTACTGAACTTTTTATTTGTCTAAAATACTCAAAAAAAGAAGATTATTTCTAATCTTCAATTTCGGTTATTAAATTATCTATTTGATTATTATCTAATGTAACATCATTATCATCAAGTTCAACCATAGCAGATGGATCGCCAAGAGCAGCAATAATATCATTTACTTCTTGCGATTCTGAAATGTTTTGAGGCATTTCTTGAGGAGTTGGTGTTACTGACTCTTGAGAAATGTTTTGAGCCTCTAGCGGTGCTATATTTGGCATTTCCTGAGGTGTTTGAATTACTGGACTTTGAACAACATTTTCAATTGTTGGGATAGTTGGAGTAATATTTTCACTTGGAACTGACATTATAGGAGTGGTTATCATTTCTGATGTTGGTTCTTGTGGTGCTGGAGTTTCCTCCATTATATCTGTAAAATCAAATACATCATTAGTAAAATCATTTATTTCTTTTATTGTGAAGCTATTTAATAGTTTTTGTGTTAGAGGATCATCTAAAGGAATCTTTTCTTCTAACATCTCTTCTGTAATAGCATCAATATCTTTTAGAACACGATCTATTTCATCTTGACCATCATCGGGCTTTTCTTCCTCTTTTTCAATATCACTGAAGATTTCTTCAAATTTTGAATCATCGGATTTGTTTTCAGAAGGAGTAGGGGTAGAATCTTTTATTTTTTCTTCTACAGTTTCTTCCTCTTCGATATCTTCAATTTCATCTTCATCAATTTCTATTACTTTAACTGGTTTCTTTTTCTTTTTTTTTCTTCTTACGATAACTTCGGGTTCTTCATCATCGTCATCATCAGCATACCTAGCATTATTAGTATTTTGCTTTAAGGCTTCAAGTAATTCTGGGGGAAAATTAATGTTTATTGGGCCACTTAAATTGGCAGTTGTAGGGGCAGTAGTATTAGATACTTGATTTGCTCCGTTATTTAATTCAGAATCACTTATTTGATCTTCTAGACCTAATTGTGAGCCACTTCCTAAATCGTCTTCTAAATCGATTAATTTTAATATTTCTTCAAAAGATGTCTTTCCTTCTAGTACCTTAGATAAACCATCTTCTAGCATTGTTGATGTACCATGGTTACTATATACTAGTTTTCTTAAAGTTTCTTTAGGAACACCTTTAGTTATTGCATCTTTTATGGTTTGATTTAGAAGTAATACTTCATGAATAGCGATACGTCCACGATATCCACGAGAACATTCTGGGCATCCCACTGGTTCATATATTTCTTCGACGTCTTTATTAAAGACTTTTCTTAAGATATCTTTTTCATAATCTGATGTAGGTCTTAGACGTTTACATTTATCACATAGACGTCTTGAAAGTTTTTGCGATATTACTCCTGATAGAGAAGACCCAAGTAGGTATCTTTCGACAGACATATCAGTTAAACGTTCAATAGTGTTTAAGGAGTTATTTGTGTGAATTGTAGATAAAACTAAGTGACCTGTAATAGATGCACGAACGGCAATACGGGCAGTTTCATCATCACGAATTTCTCCGATCATTATTACATCAGGGTCTTGACGTAAGATACTTCTTAAGACAGAAGCAAAGGTTAAACCAATTTCGGATGCTGCTTGAACTTGGTTGATTCCTCCAATATTCATTTCTATTGGGTCCTCAACAGTAACAAGGTTAGTTCCTTCAACGTTTAATCTTTGAAGCATGGCATAAACGGTAGTAGATTTACCGGATCCAGTAGCACCAGTAACAAGAATGATACCATTTGGTAGGTTAATCATCTTTTTTACTTTTTCGAGGTTTTCTTCACTAAAGTCTAAAGCCTCAATACCCGCTGCACTCATAGAGTAGTCCATGATACGGATAACGATCTTTTCACCAACATTAGTTGGAAGACAAGATACACGTAGGTCAACAGTCTTATTGGCAAGTTCTGTTCTTATGGCACCGTCTTGTGGTACACGGCTTTCGGTAATATTCATACCAGATACAATTTTAATACGAGTAATCATATTACGTTTAACATATAAGGGTACGATAGAATAGTCATTTAATTGACCATCTATTCTAATACGTATTTTAATACCCTCATCAAAGGGGTCAAAGTGAATATCGGATGCTCCTTTATTTATAGCATCTAAGATAATTGAATTAACAATATCAGTGATAGGTACATTATTATAATCAAATGTAACCATACCCGCAAACATATCTTTACCATCCATTTGGTGAGCAGCAGCTGAAATAGGAGCAGAAGCGACAGATTCAACTACTTCGGAATCATTTCCAGTAACGGTATTTAAAGTTTGTGCTAAAGTATTTTCATTTATAGACGTTGATTGTTGTTCGCCAATATAATTTCCAGATGCATCTATAAGTGATGGATCTATGGGGTTACCATTTTCATCAACGTACTGTGGAGTTTGTGCACCTATATAATTTCCGAACTCATCGATAAGCGATGGGTCAATAGGGTTTCCAAACTCGTCAACATATTGAGGTTGTACTGGATTACCATTTTCATCAACATATAAATTATTTGCACTTGTTTCATTTATCATGTACAATCAACCCTATCTATTTTATTCCATACTAATTATATAATATTTGAAATAATCAAGTCAACCTCATTATAGAAATTTGTAAGATTTTAGGGCAAAAAAAAGGAATTATTTATTATAATTCCATTGATATTTTGTATAATCAAGTAAGCACTTAACTAATTCACTAGGTGAGGTCAATTCCTCTTCCGTATCTTTATTGATAGCATGAATAATTAATTCATTCTTATCAATGACTTCTTTCTTTTCTTTTACTACTTTATATTCATTTAAGTATCGACTGGCGAAGATTGGTTTATCTACAACATCCCCAGGAATGCAATTATATTGTATTATATTGCGTTCATATACACCGTTATTTTTAGTCCATGGTGTCTTGACTTCAATTAAAAAATCTCTATAACTCATAGTGTCCCCCTCAAATTTGTTTGTTATAATACCATTTTATTCAAAAAAATGCAAATTTTTACTAGGTAGGCGCGAAAAAAGACTAGAATTTCTAGTCTTTAACAGCTCTTTTTAAGGTTTATAATCTTCGTTCTATTGGTCTTTTTGTAGCTAACAGTAATGTTTACGATGTATTCTTTTCCCGACACAAGGTTATTACATTGACCACCAGTGTCCGGATCACTTGCTAAGAAACAATCCATTGAAACGGTAGCTTGGTTAGTTACATCAACACCATTTTCCTTAATAAGAATCTTATCTTTGGTATTACTTCCTAAAGCTTTAAAGTCATCAACAGTAGAGCAACTTGGTCCTAAATAAGTAATTGATAATGTCGAAGGAGCAGTAGTTGATGTTGTAGTCTGAGCTTGAGGAATATTATTTACGGAGGAATTTGGTGCCACTGATACACTTATTCCGTCTGATTGATTTGTTTTAAATTTTTGATATGAAGACTTAACGATAAATGTCGTTGTCGCATCAAATTGAACATTTGTTGTAAATCTTGTATTAGTTGTAAATCCTAAATCATAAGTACCTGTTTGATTCTTTAAGAATACTTGATATCCAAAGGCACCGATATTAGCATTGTTATACTCTAATCTCTGTTGTAAGTAGGTATCTGCCCATCTCTTGTAGACATTAGATTTATTAAAGAATTCTTTCAAATATTCCGTATTAACAGCATTTGGTGTCGCAGCTGGCGACCATGAAAGGGTAACGGAATTAGAAGTTGAAGTATAACTTAAATTACTTGGATTTTCTAATTTAGAGAATCTTGTAGATACTTGAGAAGGAGCATAGCCTTTTTTGAATACTTCGCTTGATCTTAATTCTTTTGGTGTAAATTCACTAGCTAATTGAACAGGATCGGTTTCAAGTTCAATTTCTACAGTAGTAACTCCGCTAGGACGCTTGAATCGTGAATTCTTCTTCATAATACCTTTAGTAAGTAACTTAATTATAGCTTTTCTAGCAGCACTACCTTCAGTACCCGTTAAGTGATATTCTTTAGTATTAGTTTGATATCCATACCATAAAGATACGGCATAATCAGGGGAGTAGGCAACTTCCCAAACATCACCAATCATACTTTTAACACCTAATTCTTTTTTGGCAGCAGCACCAACAGTAGTTGTACCAGTTTTAGCGGCAATGTCCGTACCACTTACACCACCAACACCAACTGTACCACTTGTAACAGCATATCTTAAGATTGTAGTAATAAGGTAAGCGGTTTCTTCACTCATGGCTTGAACTTTTTTAGGAGTATGTTCATATACTTCACCAGTGTCAGTGAATTCGATTTTGGTAAATGTATATGGCTCAATATATGTTCCACCACGAGCAAATGTAGCAAAAGCAGCAGCAGATTGAATAGGTGATACTCCTTTAAAACCACCAATTGATGCAGATTCTAATATTTGACCATTACTTGTTTCTAGGTTTACCCATCCAAGTTTAGTCGCAAAATCCAATTTTTGTTCATTAGTTGTTTGCATAAATGTAAATAGAGCAGGGATGTTACGCGATTGAGCAAGGGATTGTTTAATTGTCATAATGCCTTTGAATTTACTATCAAAGTTTCTTATTGATGCTCCACCAGAGTAAGTCATCTTATCATCGACGATAGTTTGACCAGTTCCCCAATTTAAGTATTCAATAGCAGGGCCGTAGTCTAATACAGGCTTAGCTGTTGATCCTGGAGGACGAGTATCATAGGCTAAATTCCATCCACGAGCGTTTTTCTTATTACGGCCAGCACCGACAGCAACTAAAGCACCAGTGTTGACATCAATAACCGCCATACCAGCTTGAGCAACATCGTTTTTCCATTTATAATCTTTTCCGCTATAAATATCGTTTATGACTTGTTGACGTTCTGGGTCAAATGTCGTGTAAACGTTCATCGAAAGATTATCTGGACTCCAATCATCCTCATCTCCACCATATTGATCTTTCAACTTATTTTTTACATCGGTTACAACTGTATCAATATATCCAATTTCATCAGGAAGTTCACCACTCGATTTTTCAATAAGGAGGGAAGTAACAGGAATAGCATCAGCTGCATCTCTTTCTTCTTCCGTAATATAACCATGACGATACATTAGATTTAATACGGTACTTCTTCTTTTAGTTGCGGATTCGGGATGAGAAAAAGGATTATAAGCAGTAGGTGCTTGGAATAATCCAGCTATCAAAGCGGCTTCAGAAAGGGTAAGATCAGTGACTGATTTACCGAAATAGGTTTGACTTGCTTGTTCTACACCGAAGGCATGAGAACCTAATTCATTGACGTTTACGTAGAATTCCATTATTTGTTCTTTAGTGTATTTTTTCTCTAAGACGAATACGGATAAGTAAATGTCAGTAAATTTTCTTATGATACCTGCAATACCGTTGCTTACTCTACTAGTAGCAGAGTTTTTTGATACTTGCATGGTTAAGGTTGAACCACCGCCGGCATCAGAATGACCTAATAATTGCCCGATAGTTGCTTTAGTAAAACGAGCAATATCAATACCATTGTGTTGGAAAAATCTTGAATCCTCTGTGGCAACAATAGCATCGACTAATACTTGTGGCAAATCATCATATGTTATACGATCACGATTTTCGGCACCAAGTCTTGCAAATTCCTTACCATTAATATCATAAAGAACAGTAGCACTTGATTTATATAAGTTTTTCTCTGATACTTCTGGAGCAGTCATAATGACGTATCCAACGAAGACGATTAAGAGAGAAAAGCCTGCAATTAAGCAGCACATTAAGATAATTAATATCTTATCTTTTAATGTTCCGTATTTAAATTTCTTTCCAAATTTTTTCATATCGAATTTAATCACCCTTATTCTATTTATAAAGAATACTTTAATTTTACTTAATCCTTTAT
>CAMWQX010000035.1 GCA_947176475.1 uncultured Bacillota bacterium | reverse complement strand
TTTAATATCTTCATATTTTACTTTATTAAATACATCTTCATATAATTTATAATATTTTTTAGCATACTTTATAGAATTTCTTGCTGATTCAATCCTAAATATTCTAAAGATTAATCGCATATAAGTCGCGTAATTTCTACATGCTACTTTTTTTAAAATATCCTCCTTCAACTCTTTATTATCCATATTTTCAACTAATTTCCCAACATGATTATATGAACAAAAATGTTCCAAATTATCTATAGTCGAATCAATACTTGGTTTATGTGTAACTGAAGTAGGATTATTGCGGTAGTGATATAAAGCATCTTTAATTAAAACAACGCTTTTAGCTTTCAAAAAATACTCACCATTAAATAAAACATCCTCCCCATATCTAAATCCTTCGGGAAATACCCCACATAACTCTTTTTTATAGATACCATTACAAACTGTACAAAATATATTATTATCCTCAAATAGCTGCTTAATAATATCTTGATATTCATCACTAGAATAAAATTTATTATTTTCTATTTTAGAATGTTGTAAAAATGCTAAAGTTGTATCAATATTACATTTAGCAGCATCAGCTTTTGTCCTATTTAATTCTCCTACCATTTTTTCAACCATTGTTAAATCAATATAATCATCACTATCGACAAACATAATATATTTTCCTGTCGCATTCTTAACGCCTACGTTACGAGCTCCAACTACTCCTGCGTTTTCTTGATTAATCAAAACTATATTTTGATAATTTTTCATATATTCCTCGATATGCTTAACGGAACTATCACTTGAACCATCATTAATACAGATGATTTCCAAATTTTTATAAGTTTGATTAACTAGGCTATCTAAACACTCATCAATATAATCTTCTGCATTATAAACCGGGATAATTAAGCTAACCTTACCAAAATCCTTCATTAAAACACCTCACTTATTAAATAAATTATACACTACTAAGTAAAAATAAAATATATTTTTTAACAAAATAAAACTTGAATCTAATAAATTCAAGTCGTCTTTTTACATCTGAGGTCCTTCTGGAGAAACACGATTTTCCTGTTCCTCTAAATGCCTTACATAATCACTTACTTCCTGAGCATCTAACGGATTAACTCCCGTTAATCTAATCAAATATTGCAACTTATTATTACTAATTTTTAATTTATAAAAACTCGGAAATAATTTTAATTTTGTTTCACTTGTCACTGCTCTTAAAGCCGCATTTTCCACATATAAAGATTGAAATTCTTCAGCAATGCCATCCCTAAAATATTCATTTTCTTTTAATCTCAATATTCCCGTCATTATCATCAAAGACTGAATTTCATCTAATTCAACTGTTTCAACACTCATAACTAATACCTCTAATTAAATTATAACACAACTATTTAAAAAACAACAAATTCTTCTTTTGACAAACAACCATCGCTACTGCTACACCTACTAAAAGTAATATTCCAATTAATATTTCTGGGAAGACACTTTTACTTGGTTCAATATCCATTACAATATCATCACTGAAAGTTTTAGCAGCTAATTTAGCATCCTCTGTCAAATACTCTGATACATCCGTATTATATCTTCCTCCTGAAATAAAATTCTTTAAATCTTCACTATACACGGCATGAACTCCCGTAGCTAATCCTATATAATTTCCTCCATTTAGATGTATTTGAATTTTTTCTAATTCTTCTTCACTATTTTCATGAGGATTCCATTCATAGAAGGCATATTGTCCCTTTATATTTCCATCATTTACCACCACATTTATCGGATTCTTTGTAACATGTTGGGCAACTGCTATTCCCACTCCATTAGTCGTCGTTCCACTTTTATTAACCATCTTAACAAACTTTGGGGCAATTCCTTCAATCATCCCATTATTAACAGTTAAACTTCCTGAGCGAATTTCTATTCCCGTTCCGCCCTTAATTGTTCCATTATTAATAATAAGCGTTCCTTCTTGTGGATGATATATAGCTGCACTATCTTCTTTATTTAACCCTTTAATTACTCCATCATTTATCGTTATTACACTATTATTATAATTTCCATTTCCTGTAATACCGTAATAATATCCTTCAATTGTACCCCCATTAATTATAAGTTCAGCCGGACTTGAACTCAAATTATCCTTTAACACTTGAATAGCTGCCCAAACGTTATCCCCTGTACCCGTTGATATCTTGCCATTCTTTCCCGAATCATTAATTGTTAATTTTCCTCCACGATTAACAGCTATTAATCCCGAATTCAATTTTAAATCATCTGAAGCTACAATTATATAACCATTTAAATCTATTATTACTTCCTTATCAATTTCTTTTTTCGAAGTAAAAGTTAGATTACTCATAATTCGACATAGACCTTGATTCTTTATACATTCATCAAATGAAGCTTCATTCAAGATATCGATAAAACCATCATCACTCGCTTTAACTACACTAATACCTAAAAACAATACTGCTATACTAAATAAAATATAAAATCTAATCTTTTTCATTTTCTCCCTCTTTACTTACTTCAATTTATGAAAGATCTTTACATTTTATTCTCACATTTTAAATTTTTTTACATTATAAAACTCAAACCATCATAAGTTTGAGTTTTCATTTTAAATTTATAGATCTTAAGCATTGTCCTTCTTTTCTTCTTCCTTTTTCTTGACCAAAGATGGTGCTTTTTCCTTAACTAAATCGGGAACAAATACTGATAATCCATATTTTTCAACAACTTCATCACTTAGCATAGATGAAAGTACCTCTTGTTTAAATGGTAATATTTGATTTATTAAAAATCTAAAATGATTAAAAGCATCTAATCCCATCTCATGTTTAATAACCATTTCTTCAACAGTTCCTTCAACTTCATTCTCTCTGCATAAAATTAGATTGCCATGAACCCATGTTTTTGTTACTAATTGAAGTTTATTTGGTTCTTGATAGAATTCATTCCAAGATCCACTAATTTCCCGAATTACTGTTCCCGTAAGATTTTCATCAAGTAATTTTCTTTTTTTATTACAATTTCTTATCTGATACACATATTCCTTTTCATAAGCTAAATCACTTTCCGAAGAATTTTTAAAGATAATAAACTCTTCAATATTAAACTTTTCTGTCTGACTTTGAAAATTTAAATATAATCCATCGGGACTAACTTTAAACTCAATAAATCCTACTTTTCTATTTGATATATTTAAAATTGGCAATTCATTCATACAAAGACGAACTGCAAAAACCTCTCCATCTTCATTTTTTAATTTAAAAGAATAAGAAAACTTTTCATAAATATCTGCAATACTTTCAACATTACTTACCTTTCTTGTATCCTCATAAGAAATTTTGGAACTTTCTATTACAGTATAATACCCATAAGTAGTCGGATATCCTCTTTTTATATTTTTATTGTGCATTTTCTTATATTGAATATAACCTACTTGAATGTCATTTTCATCCGTTATTATCCAACGATTTGAATTATCTGGTCCAACTAATTTATATCCTAATAAATCTATTAATTTTTGTTCATGCTCTATATTATGTTCTATTTCTGTTACTTTCATTTTCCGTACAACCTCCACATTTACTACTTATTTTAGCAAATATTGATTTCAAAGTCATCACTTATTTTTACTATATATATTTAATCAAATATATGCTATAATAAACGCCATTAAGAGGGAATTATTATGAATTTAAGTAAACTTCGATATTCATTAACTGGTCATACCGAAAAATATCTATATACATATGAAAACTTTAAATTATTAATTCATCCTGATGCCTATGCCGCAAGAGATATCCTAAATAAGCTAGAAGATGACATCGATTTAATGCCCGAAATAGATATGACTCCTGATAAAACCGATATAAAATTCTGCCGCTATGATTATAATGAAAACTTATATCCCAAAAGTGAACTTTTAGCATTTATCTTTGCCTCTATAAGTGGTGACTGGGACATCATAAAAGGAATTGATTTAAATACTGGACTTCCACACTTTTGGCTAAAACAAAAAAATATCATTTATGATCCTTCCCTTGCTGTTATTACTACAGAAGATAACTATTTAAAAAATTTTAAACAATTAAAAGTAATTAAGAAAGAAGAAATATCCAATATATTAACAGAACAAAATAATTTATATAAATTTTATGAAAAAAGTTTATTAAAAAAACATCATTCTAAAAAGAATTCTTCCTTTTCTCATAACTTCATAACTAAACTTCTCGAACAATTTCAGCAAAATATTAATCAAGAAATTTCCCTTGATGAGGAACGCATAAAACATATAAAAGATTACATTATGTTAGACAATTTTATTGAACTAAGACAAGTACTTACCCAAAAGCGAAAAAGTTTCTTAAAAAGTGCTAACATTGCTGTTCATCCCTCAATTGATGAAAGTATTTTGAATACCATTGAACCTATCGCCAAGGCTATTTCTGAACTATTAGCTAAAGAATATAACCTTAATTACAATTATTATACTAATACTTTAGGTAACTGCTATATTCTATCCATAATGTTTAACCTATTTGATGGGGATTTTAAATTAGTTCAAGGTGGCATTCCTTATCAAAATAATGGATTTAATATCACAACTGATCATTTTTATCAACATTCATGGTTAGAAAAAGATGGTATTGTTTATGATCCTGCTTTAAGAATAATTGTACCCGCCGATTTATATTACAAGTTTGTTAGAAAAGATAATGTCTATTCTAAAGAAGAAACCGAAAACATCTTAAGACGTATTGGATGTAATTTCACCCATTTTAAAGACTACATAGCTGGCAAACAAATCGGCAATAATGA
This sequence comes from uncultured Bacillota bacterium, assembly GCA_947176475.1. Lineage (GTDB taxonomy): Bacteria > Bacillota_I > Bacilli_A > RF39 > UBA660 > CAG-582. The sequence continues at coordinate 3,376 of CAMWQX010000035.1, read as the reverse complement.
ATCTATCATGTATAGATTATCCGTCAAAAATATTGATACTCCTAAAATGAAAGATGATGGAGAAAGATTAATATCACTTGCTAAATCTTATAAAGAAAAAAACAGCGCTTAACTCACAAAAACTAAATGCTATATCAATATATGTTTAAACAAGGAGAGCTTATGAATAAATTATATATCCAAAACTTATCAATGATTATTACTAATAAATGCAACTTAGATTGTGCTCAATGCCTAAGAGGATGCAAAAATAATGTCAGTATGTCTGATAGTGTAATAGAATCAACATTAAATCAAATATATTCCATTGGTAATCTTGCTATTAATGGCGGCGAGCCTACTCTTGTTTTAGATATCTTGGAAAATATCATTACTTATATAATCGAGAATCATATATTAATAGATATGTTTACCATTACAATAAATGGTACTATCTACTCGGAAAAACTCCTAAAACTATTAGATGAAATAAGTAACTATATAGATGAGCATACCATCAATGCCTTTTTTGCTATTTCTTTAGATCAATATCATTTAGATGAAATAACTAAATTGGGCATCAAAAAGGAATTTTTTGATAATTTTAGAAAATATCAAGAGAGCAAATATTATTATGGCTATAGAAAATCTACTAAAAAATTATTTAGAGAAGGTAATGCTACTAATTTAGATGAGAAGTTAACTATTCCTTTAAGACCAACCAAGACATTTATAACATATGCTAATGAACACCAAAAATTTGATAGAGAAAATGGTATTTGCATGATTGGACCCGTAGTTACCGTCAATCCGAATGGCCTTATTACAGAATGCGATGCCTCCATTGAACATCAAGAAACCTTATATAATTATGGTAATGTTTCAAATTCCATTGAAGAAGCCATGCTTAGCCGTGGTGAGTTATTATTAAAGCCTAAAAAATTTGAAAGACTTGCCAATAAATCATTAAAAAAGTATTGGAATTATAATAGATAAGAAATTAAACTACCAAAATAAAACTACTTTCATCTTAATATTGAAAGTAGTTTTTTATATTAACTAGATTTTTTCAATTGAGGTTCTTCTTTCTTTATAACAACCCCATGATCTCCAAGTTGTTCATTCATTTGCATAATTCTTGCTTCACTAATATCTAAACGATTAGCTCTAAATTGAATAACACTTGCAACATCTTCGAAAGTAGCTGCACTATTTAACCCATCAGTAAATCCCTTTAATTTCTGTGGTAAATCTAATTTTAACAATCCTCTTAAAACATGTTGAGCAGGTTTTGAAATCGGAAATTCTAGTTCATGAGCTTCTATAACTTCTGGTGCTATCGCACTAAGTGCATTATCAACACTTACTTCTTTTACTTCTTCTCCTCCTGGGAAAAGAGAATTTTTGAATCTAAAATTAAAACAGGCCTTACCACCAAACTGCGAAAATTCGATTACCATTGGATATTCTCCTGAACCACCACAAGTTATTCGCGTATAAGCTTTCGAATGAAGTCCCTTACTTAACATATCCGCTAATTTTAACAAATATTCTTCAATATGTAAAGCAACATCTGAACCCTCTGGTTGTAAAGATAACACCTTTCCTGATTCAATATCTTCATATTTAAAATGACAACTATCTAACTTCCCTAATAAATATTGTAAAAACTCTTCTGCTAACGCTTCATCAGATAATATCTTATCCTCCGTTAGTTCTTCCCTTTTTCCATCAGAAAAATCTTCAATAATCATTGAAAAAGACTGTTTTCCTTCTCTATTTTTTCCAACCACAATCATTTTTTCCTTTTTACCTTTAACAAAACCTCTTTCAACGTAAAATTGATAGCTTTGTCTATGATCTCCTAAATCCCCAAAATAATGATCATCATTCTTTTCAATATCATTGATAAAAAACTCATTAAACTCAGCATTAACAAGTAGCATATCAATAGCTTTCTCAATTTTTTCTCTATTTTGCATACAATTTTCCCCCTTTGCTAAGTAATGCTTACTTTAACCTATTTCTATTCACTTGTCAATATATACTTTACAATCTACTATTAACAACTAAAAAATGATATAATTAACCTAATAATAATTGAAAAAACGATAACTTCAATTATAGAAGGGAGAAATATTATGCCATCTGCAAGAATACATGAAGCTATAGCTAGAGAAATCAACAAAGAATATAATATGGATGATACATTATTAAGAATCGGTACTGTTGCTCCCGATTGTTGGCGAAATGTTGAAACAGAATCAGGTGTTAAAGATAAATACTTAACACATTTTTGGGATTTTAGAATAAAAGAAGGAGAATCCAATAATTACGAAGAATTTTATTTAAAGTATTATGCCCAATTAACTAATCCCTTCTATTTTGGTTACTTACTTCACCTTATAACCGATCAATATTGGAAAACCTATATTGACCCTAAATATTTTTTTATAGATAATGGTATAAGCAAAGTAAAATTAAAAGACGGAACTTTACGTGAAGATAAAGATTGGTATAGCTACTATGAAGAGTTAAAAATCCAAAAACAACTATGTAAGCTATATGATTTAGGTAAACTTCCAACGGAAATTGCCGATGTACCTAATTTTTCCTGTGAAATAGATGAACTAAACATCAAAGGATTATTTGGTCCTCATGGAACCCTAAGTTATATAAATAACAAGATTATGCCAAATAATACCATCGAAATATCTGAAGTATTTGACTTAGACGACTTTACTAAATATATTGATGAAACCGTTAAATTTATAAAAAAAGAATTAATTAACTTAAAACAAATCAAATTAGAAGATGATAAGAAAATAAAGATAGCAGTCGATATTGATGATACATTGCTATGCACTAAAGAGTTAGAAAATTATTATTGGAATATCTTTTTAAAGGAAAATCCCCATATTAATCCCAATCAAGAATACACATGGGAAAATCCTATAATAGCCCAATTTTGGTCAGAATATAGAGAAAGAATGGCTTTTGGAAAGCCCAAGGAAAATGCTCCAGTCGTATTAAATAATCTATTATCCAAAAACTTCAGAATTGATTTGTTATCGGCAAGACCCCTAGAAAAATATGCTTCCTTAAAAAAGAAACTAGTAGAACATTTTGAAAGCCTTGATATAAATTATAGTTATATGAACTTGGGATTTCGTTCCAAAAAGGAATTTTTAAAATATCATAAATTTGATATATTAATTGATAATGAACTAAAAAATATTGAAGAAGCCAAAACAGTTGGCGTAACTCCCATTCTCTTTGGAAGTTTTAACCCCGATTATTCAGGTTATCAAACATCTAACTGGAATGAAATACCATCTATCATTGAAGATATTCTTGATAAAAGAAATTAAAAATATCATTATTTAAAGATTGCTTT
>CAMWQX010000034.1 GCA_947176475.1 uncultured Bacillota bacterium | reverse complement strand
CATATAGACAACGACACGTTTAGGATAAGTTTTTTTAACTTTATTGACAATGAAAGTCATTTCTTCATCTTCTTCAATAAACTTTTTATAATCCTCTTCTGATTTATTTAAGATTTCATATAGGTCTAAACATGATATTTCACAGATTTTGCCGTCAACGACACATGTATTAATTTCATTAGCAAAATTTTGCTTTAGAGAATAAACAGCTGAAAGATTGCTAATAAGTGCCATACGCATTTGAACCCATTCAGGTATCTTTACATCAATCTCTTTCGTAAATTTATCTAAGGCCTTGGCTAAAGTGGCACGCGTTATCATAATTGAATCTTTGACTTCACCATCCTGGAATAGAGATATGCGAATAACTATCCCTTGTTCATCATTCATATGTAAAAGTAAATACTGCCTTAATCCTTCATTAGTTAATATATCTAATACTAGATGACGACTTATTGCTGAGTATCCTCTTTGAGTACGAAGACTCATTATCGCATCATTTTTGTACCTTTCAAATAATTCTTCATCTTTAATAAGTAAGGTATTTTTGGCATAGACTTCATAGGAATCGCCATATTCATCTAGGAATTCAGATTTAGTATAGAATTTGTCTTTATCTAAAAATTGTTCATATGTTGTTTCATCAGTAAACGTTTCCATAGCTACACCTCCTTATACTAATAACATTATAACATTAATTAGGGCAAATAATGAGGGATATTATCTTTATTGACATAAAAAAAGACAATTAGATAATTGTCTTTTAAGTATTTTATTATAATGAATATTTATCTTGTGTAAGAGCTTTAGTACCAGATGACTCATACATTACAGTAGATTCATTATCATCAATTATATTTGGTTTGCTAGGATCTGTATTGATATAAGCATTTTCAACAGCAATCTCAGCAGCTTCTGTAGCAAATTTGCGCATAGCTTCATTACGTTTTTCTTCCATTTCGAAATTTATTCTACGTCCTTCTCGTACTTCTGACATATTTTGACGATATGCATCTAATTGTAACCCTAATGTTTCAATGAATATATCATTTACTTTTTGGGATACTTCTATTGGTACAATTGGTTTATTGGCATTAAGAGTTGTCCTAACACTTAAGTCTTGTAATTGTTGTGCTGTCAATAAGAATAAAGTAGCAGTAAACTCACGAGATGCATCTATGGCATTTTGAGCAGACTCTAAATCTTGCACACTTAAACTTAAATTCATTTGAATACGCCATTGAGGTGTTGCTTGAGTTACAAATTGTCTAATTTGATTAGCTGTATCAATATATTTATCTTGTAATTGATTAATAAATGCTCCATTGAAAATACATAATTGTCTTGATGACTCTAGAACATATAAATTACCTTCAAAAGAGTTAATTGCTTTAGCAAAATTAGCTAATTTTTGAGCATCTAATTGATCTTGGCTAGCTTGAGCTTTTCTATCATACTCTGGAAGTAAAACAGTTTTGGCATACTCAAGACTTTTTTGCCCAGCGGCAATATACATAGATAATTCACGATAGATAGACTCAACGATAGAGTTCATCTCTTCAAATGTTGTAATTCTTGAAGTAAGAGCACCAAGGTGCTTATCTTTCAATATAGATTCAGCTTCATCAAGATTTGCTGATACTGTACTTAATTGAGCTTTAGCTGCTTCATAAGTTTCTTCCAGTGCTTGTTTATTTTTTTTCAACCATCTAACCAATGGATTTTTAGGTGGATTATTCTCTAATGATGGATTGTAAGTTTGTAAAATAACTAATAAATTAGTTAAAGCATCACCGGCTTCATCTAATTTTGATGTGCTAGTTCGTGATAATTGTTCATTAGAAAATTTTGTTAACTTATCTTGTGCTCCAGCACCATAAGTAATTAATCCCGCACGGTCTGATATATTAATAGCCTTTGCCAACTTATCAATCTTTGCTTGTTCCTCTGGTGTAAAATCAATTCCTACAACTAAAGCACCTTTTTCTGCTTTTGCTTGTAATTGTTGTGGTGTTAATAGGGTCATATCTTTAAATGCGCCCTCATATCTTTCTTTTACTTGTGTTTCCATAAAATTTCTCCTTTTTATTAGTTATATATAATAACACTTTTTTTAATTATTTCAAGATTTTTCTTAATTTAACGACATCTTCGAGTTTTAAATACTTTACTACTGATTCAAAATCATCGTATATGTCTTCACCTTTTATGCCCATATTCTCGGGATTTTCGAAGGTAATATCATCTTCCCCAGCCCCGATAATTCGCTTTAACTTTGCACTGTCTTTTAATACATGTCCATATTCTACTTGCCACGCTTTATTAACAGGAGTTGTTTCGATTAAACGGAAGATTACTCTTCTTACAAACTCAGGTCGATTAAAGGGACCAATACACATAGATTCATTTAAGGTCCTATCGACATCCTTTAAATTAATAGTAGTATAAATCATTTCTGTTTTACCGGTTTCTTTATCTATTACTTGATATAGTAAATTAAAACAGTTTAAGTTAACACTTATGTTATTTTGTTCAAGGGCTTTTATTAGAAGCATACAAATCATTCCACGATTGACGATTACTTCTTTCTTCGTTGCGGCCTTATAGGCTAAATCATAGTTAATCGTTCTAAATTGTTTTGGAACGCTTCTAACAGCTCTTAGCATACACTTATCTGAACCATTAAGATAGGCATTAACATCAACACGAGAGCCACTACGGCTACGTACAGGTCTTACGCGACTGTAATCAATTTCCTGCTCTATTTCAATTTTTCCTATTTGACTCTGTTCACGATATTCAGCATATGATTGATTATATCCGTATATTAGATGATCTAGAGTAGCATCAAGAGGCTCTCCAAAAAATGGCTTATCGGGTTTATCTATTCTTTCCGAATGAATTATCGGGAATATATCGTGACGAACTTCAGTAGTTCTTAAATAATTTACTAGTTCTAATAAGGATGGAAAATGGTAACGATAAATAGTCGTTCCATCAATGTCTTTATATATGCGAAGATACTTAGACATCTTATTATGCTCCTTGACCTGCTGAGTTGACTATCTTTTCAAACGTCTTCATTAACTTTTTGGTATTTCTATCCATATTTTCACTATGTTTTTGCATATATGTTAAGACATTTCCTAAGCAATCAGGTTCCTTTGTTTCAATAAATTCATATTGAAGTATTTTTTCAGGAGTTAATATTCCATCCTCGATTTCCGTTCTGATATCTCTTAGGTCACGAGTTGTTATTTGACCTTCTACGGCTCCTTCTTTACCTATCCAATAATTATCTAATGCTACTCTAAATAATTTAGCAAATTCATACCAATCTTGATGATTTTTAAGAATTTCTTCTTCAACTTTAGGATCAAAGTCAAATTTAACAAACTTAAATCTTTGTTGAAGGGATTCATCAAATTTTTGACGAGCATTATAGGCACGGTTTGAACCCATTCCGGTTGTATTACCAGCAGCGATTATACGACAATTTGGATGTTTTTTAACAAATCTTAATCCTGGGAAACAATATTCCTCACCTGGTTGGGCATCTAGGAAGTCGCCTAACTTAATTGCTGCTTGAGCAACACTGTTATCTAGTTCGTTTGCAAAGCCTAAATAACCATTTCGCCAGCAGTTGTAGAAGTTTGATGGAGAATATGATCCATGGGCAGTTTTACCTCCGACAATGTCATACTCTTCAGTAATATAACCGATGTTGCTAACAGGAAGATTAAATAGTTTTCCAAGTTGTTTTACAAAGTAATTTTTACCAGCACCACTTGGTCCATAAAGATATACATATAAGTTCCTCATCATAAAGTAAATACAATCATCAATTACTTCGTTGAATACTTCTCCTTCACTTTCAAGTTTAGCTTTGCGGTCGAGAATCATTTTTAAGCGATTCTTAAAGTCGATAGAATCTTCAAAATAAGGCAAGACATCAGGAATTTTGATTTCATCCATTGATTCAGCTTGAACTATACCACCTTCCATTGGTGTAACAATTGTTTGACTAGGGATGACAATATTGGAAGCTGTTCCCGCCTTTAATAATTCACTTAATTTGCTTAAATCGACAGATTCATCGACATCTAAACGGGCAATTAGACTTCTAATTTCTTCCAATCCTTTATTTACTTCATCAGTAGCTAGTTTCTTTATCTTTTCGATACCTTCTAGTTCATTTGTCGTCTTTGTTCGATATTGACTTTCTAATTCAGCTAAGTTTTTAGCAGATTTTTCTAATCTTCCAACAGCTTCTATGGCTGCTTTCTTAGCTTCCGTATCGGCTTTTTCAACTATCTTACTAGATACTTCTCTAAAGTCTTCACCTAATTTTACATAGGCTTTAACGTACGCATCATCTATTTCTCCTTGATATTTACTCGCCATTTGGTTGAAGGCTTCATCAATCTTATTAAGTCGCTCTTCAAATGACTTAATTACCTTTTGAGCTTCTAGTCTATTGGATTTTAATTTTTCCGCTAATTCATTAAAGCGTTGTTCTTCTTGTTTATAAGTTTCAACAGCTGCCATACCTTTATTGACAATGGCTTCCATTTTAGCTAAATGATTATCAGATAAATCATCATAAACTCCAGCTCGTCTCTTAGCAGTTTCTATACTAGTATCTACTATATCTGAATAATTTTCTGCAAAGTTGGCAGTTGTTAAAAAGTGCGATAACATTGAGTTTAATTCTATATCATTAGGTGTATAGATTCCAAGTGATGATATTAAGCGAATTGTTTCCTTGAAATTTTTTAAAGTTATGTCATGCTTAATAAGCATTTGCATAGCTATGTAGTAATTCTCAATTCTTTCATAGTTAACTAATATTTCCGTAGAAAAAATACCCTTTTCATATATTCCACCTGGTAAGAATAATATTAAAAATTCACGAAAACTATAACCTTGTGATTCAAAGAATGTATAAATAGTTCTAGCGTCTTCTAATACTTTTTCGATAGGTTGTTCACATAATGTCTTATTATTAATAATGGTATTAATAAATTGGATATAGTTTTGTTCATTTTCAAAATTTAAAGCATCAGGACTACATTTTAATAAATAATCTTTTTGTTCCTTGCCTAAAAATGGACTTTTATTAATTCCTACTTTTAATTTTTCTAATTCGGTTAATTCTTTTTTTTCTTTATTAAATAAACCTTTTGCCATTATTTCTTCATCTCCTCTATAACTTTTCGCAACATATTCTCATCTAAACTCTTTATATACCCTATAGAGTTTTGTTGTTCTGGATAATATGTTACTCCATCTTCAACAATTCTAAATTGAGCCTTATTTTGTAGTACTTCATTATAATATTCTCCTTCATGAGGAATATAAGTGAAGAATTCTTGAATAAGGGTTAAATTATCTGTAATAGTATATTCTTCTATGACCTTTTTGCTAGATGAAATTGGAATTTTTAATCCCTTAAATTCAGTTTCTTCTTGATAGCAATTTCTTGTCTTCTTTATACGCGGTGTGTCGCTTATATAATGAATATCTTTCTTATTACCATCAATAGATACCGCGATAAATAATCTGTTGATTAATTGATATACATCATATCCTGGATAATCTTTTTTAATAGATTCTGGTAATTCCTCTTCCTTAAGAGGCGAATATTCATTTTCGTTATAGTAAATATATTGATTTTTATAAATTACAGATATTAATTCTTTTATGGAAGTACCTACTGTATAAGTAATTTTTCCACTGATTGGAGAACCAGTTATATTCCATAATATTCGTATTCCCTCACTCGAATAATCAATGGAAGCATTAAGAGATCTTTGACCGTAGACTCTTCCTAGAATCACATCATAACTGAAATCATCTTTTTTCATAAACTTAATAGGTACTATGTGATTTCTTCCTGATACTTTTATACGTAAGGTAAAGTTATCACGTATTCCCGTTAAACCACCAAAGGATTCGATAGGTGTTCCTTCAATCGCATACATAATAGCTAATAATTCCGAAATAATTGGTGTTATAGAATCCAAATCGTATCTCTGATAGTCAATCTTAGCATTTTCAAGAGGAGGATGCTCGTCAAAATCTTCTTTATATATCTTATGACTTTTTTCTTTTAATAAATCTTCAGTGTATTCGTCAAGAATAGTAATATATCTTTGGTCTTTTTCTTCTTCATAAACACGAGATAAGATATCTAAGAATAAGGAAAAGTGTTTACTTTTATTATCAAAAGAAAGGGTTAGACCTTCTTCTGTAGTACATGAAAGAAAAATTTTTCTCGTACTAGGTACTATATTGGTAGAAATAGCTGTTAAATTTTTTATTCGACTACGTATATTTATTTCATCTTCATCCATGTAATAGTATTTCATGACAGAATCCCCCTTCGAATTATTGTATATAATAGCAAACAAATGCAAAATAATCAATAAAAAAAGCACGATTGTGCTTTATTCTGTTCTTAAGGCCTCAACTGGGTCTTTTTTACTTGCCATACGCGATGGAATAAGACCGCCAATTAAGGTTAAAATAACACTTAAAATAATCAAGATTATTGATGCAACAATTGGAATTGAGGCATTAATATTTAAATTATTGGTAACATTGTGAATGACACTGTTGATAATTGGAATGACGGCTAGGGTAAATCCAATACCAATAAGACCAGATAGTAAACCAATAATAAATGTTTCCGCATTGAATATTGATGAGATATTGCGTTTACTTGCTCCAATGGCTCTTAAAATTCCAATCTCTTTAGTTCGCTCTAGCACACTTATATAAGTAATAATACCAATCATGATACTAGATACGACTAAGGCAATTGATACAAAGGCGATTAGAACATAGGATACAGAATCAACAATTTTCTTAACTGAGGACATTAATATTCCCATTGTATCTGTGTAACGAATTACTTTATCTTCTTCATTATTTTTTGTGGCTTCATCATTATATTTATCAATGAATGATAAGAATTTTTCTTTAGCTTCAAAGGAATAGAAAGTAACAGATATTGCTGTTGGCTCATCTAAATCTTGGTAACCTAGGTTAATTAGATTACTATGTTGATTGGCATCACTGGTGTTATTCATAGCTCCCATTAAACGAGATAATTCTTTTTCACTTAAATCAAATTTAAAGGCACTAGCTATTTTATTCGAATCAACATTAAATGATGAAGAAATATTTGTCATTAATTTAGTTGTCAATTCGCCAACTTTGGTTAATACTTGGCTCTTCATCTTTGCTTCAGCCATAGAATGCGCTAGTTTTTCACAAGTAGCAATGATAACTGTTTGCTTCATAAAATTAGTTACAGTTGGTTCGATAACACTAGAATCAATTATGGCAACAGGATTTTTAGGATCTGTTGTAAGTGTTGGATTAGTGGCATACATTGTGGCAATATAACTTTGTAATAAACCATTTAATAACGATGAAGAAGCAGTCTTATAAACATTGGCTGGTACAATATATTCGCTCTCTAATTTAGCAAAGATATTTTTAGCTTCATCAGTATTTAAATATTCTTCAACAATTCTTGGTACATCATTAGTAGTTATTACTTTAACGGCATTTTCTCCCATTGGAAGACTATTAGTGGGATATTTAAGGGCATAATTTAATACGCCTGTTGCTAATTTTTTAAATGATGATGTAATAAGTTCTTGAGCTGGAGCAATGTCTGTGGTAATTGATGAAGATATTTCTTCCATATAACCAGCGGTCATATTTTTGATATCATCTTCGGAAATATCCATATTAAAAGCACTTTGCAATAATTTAGTATCGACAGATATTAAATCTTGGAAGTTTAAATTGGATTTCTTTTTAGAATCAAATCGCGTATTAGAGAAGACATCAACTTCTTCTTTCTCTAATTGCTTTTTAACTATTTCAGTTTGACTGGCATCTTTGATGATCTTTTCAACTAATTGAGAATTATAAACAACTCCACCAGTCATCATAGATGATTCGCTTTCTTTAGGACAAATAATCCCGACAATTTTTAATTCTAAAGCGTCATCATAAACTTTTTTAACATAGGCTTCATCATCACTCATATCTTCGTAGATATTATATTTCTTATTATATTTATAAAGATCAGTTTTATTAAGCATCTTATATTCAAGATTTAGGAAATCTTTATAAGTAAATTCTAGTGGTTCATTATCAATTTTAACAGATTCACCAGTCATTACTTTAGACATGATGTCAT
>CAMWQX010000033.1 GCA_947176475.1 uncultured Bacillota bacterium | reverse complement strand
AAATAAAAAAATTAAATAAATATTGCTTTATTTAATTTTTACTTTACAACTTGCAACGAGATATGTGTTAATTAAATGTATAATCCTATTTCTTTTTAGATAAAAGATAAATTTTCTCATCCATAATTCTCGTAAAAAGACTAGTTAGGAGAACGGCTATAACCGGAGCTAAGATGGGATTTATAAAATAAATACCAAATGATAGTATACTTATTAATAATCCGGATATGATCATGGCTCGTGGTGTATAGCAACTTGTTACGCTATCGGTAGCAACAAATGATGCAATGAAAAGGAAATTATTACAAGTTAGAATATTCATATAATTATTATGCGTAAATAAGGCGTAGATGAACATTATGAAGATATATGTAATAATAGCTGTCAAACTGATTGTAGTCTTATTGTTATTGGTAATTGAAAGGCCAATTAATGCCGCAACCAATAAAATAATATGAGTTGAGGCAATACCACCAGGATTACGGCCAATTAAATAATCAATTAACTCATAAGAAAATGTTTTACTCGTTTCATATACATTAGTAAAGTTAAAGTTTCCAGTAAGTGACGAAACAACATAGATTACGAGGAATATTAGACATATGGTATTAGCTTTATCGCCAATAAATTTGGATATAATCAATAAAACCGTCAAAATAGCAAAATAAAGCCATAAATTAACATTAATACTCATTATACATCCAAGCAATATGGCATATTCGATATGAAATGAGGAAAATACCATATCTAGGATATTATTATCATTTTGTTTACGAATTAGACGTTCATATACATAATTAATTATAGCAGCAATAACGGCCCCACCAAAGATAATTATTAAGGGTTTGAACATCTCTATAGTGCTAACAAGATGATTGCGATATAGATATATTCCATTCTTGTACATTCCATAGATTATTAATGGCAAAATCATAGCTAATCGCGTAAGAGATATACTCATTATTGAGCGATTGCTTCTTATATAGACATTATTTTCCATTTTTACCTCCTAAAAAAGGTTTAAAATTAATCTTAGATGGGCATATATAACTACATAAACCACAGTTAATACACTTACTACGATCAGCGTCCTTATGCTCTTTTAGATATTTAGGATTTAATCCGACTGGACATTTTTGATTGCATAGTCCACAGTTAATACATTTCTTCTCAGGAGTCGAATCAACAGTATTTAAGAAGATACTGCGAGTTTCCGAGGTAACGATATTATTAAGAGATGTCAACGTTTTTCCGGATATAAGTCCATTTACAATTACGTAATAATTCTTATTAATTATGTTACAACAATTTTTTATCAAATCAGCCATAGAGGTTCCAATTTTGACATTAACTACAATGGGTGATTCAATGGCGTTTCCCGAAATAGTAACGAGTTTTTCTGTTATAGGTTTCTTTCTCTTTAAAACATTATAGATATTATAAATATCCTGAACTGTTAGATAAATAATTCTTGAACTTATCTGCTTTTTCGTTAAAATATTTTTAATCAGGATATCCTGATAGCTTAAGGGATAAATATCAGGAACAAGTTTTAAAGTTATATTGGGATATGTTCCAATATTATTAGATAAATTAATAACATTATTAGTATCGTGATTGTTTATAGCGAGGATTGTCGTATCAACACCTAGTATTAATGATAAGGCATCTATTGCCTCTAATATTTTAGAACTATAAGAATCAATGATGTGAGAAAATGTTTTTTCAAAAGGATCTGAATCAATACCATTTATTAAAAGAGTTTTAGCACGAGGGTCAATAATTTGGTCACAGGCATTATATTTGCGAATGAGATTTAAGGCGTCTTCGCAAGTATATTCATTGATATACTTTTCCGTACTCTTCTTTTTTTTGATTTTTTCACGGAAATCATTTTCGACAACAACACAGGGAACAGAGACATTATGATCACTCATAGAACTTGTCTTACCTAATACTTTACCGCTTATCGGGCTATAAATAAGTTTATCTTCAGATTTTAAAAGAATATCTTCCTTATAAATTAAAGTATTGCTTTTAACATTTATTTGAAAGCCTTCTTCTATAGGGATATAGATATAATCTGGATTCAAAAAATTTATGACGTTATTATCAATAGAAATATTTTTACTTTCTTTAATAGTAACCATACTATTCATAATTGCACTTCCCTACTTATTATCATTTAATATATCATTTATTAAATTAGGATTAAATGTCTTATTTTTTATCATTGTTATTTCGTGTTTATATGGAGCATATATACGATCAATATAAGGTGTTTCTAATATTTTGGGTATATTTGCTAGGCGTTCGTTATAAATAACGTTTATAATGGCATCAAAACCAATTGTACCATATCCTAAATTTTCGTGGCGATCCTTTTTAGAACCTAAGGGATTTTTAGAATCATTCACATGAATACAGCCAATTTTATTAAGACCAATACGCGAATCAAATTCATCTAAATAAGAATCTATATTATTAATATCAATACCTGAGTCATTTAAATGACAAGTATCTAAACATACCCCAACTTTATCTTTTAATTCGACATGATCAATTATATAGGCCAGTTCATCAATATTGATTCCTAATTCAGTACCTTTTCCAGCCATTGTTTCTAGCAAAATAACAATATTATCTTCAGGCATTAAAATCTTATTTAAAGCATAGACAATATTATCTATGGCATATTCGCGATCTAGCTTAGTGGCACTTCCTGGATGTAATACAATCCCTCTTACCCCAAGAGTCATACATCTTTCGATTTCCTTGCGCAAAAATTCAATAGCAAAATTATACTTATCCATATCGGAGTTATTTGCTAGGTTTACGATATATGGAGCATGACAAATAACATTTTCTAAAGCTATATTGTTTTCTTTCATAAGTTTTAAAGCTTCTACCGTTATTAGATCATTTATTTCTCCTCTTTGAGTATTTTGAGGAGCGCCTGTATAAAACATAAAGGCATTAGCTCCATAACTTAGAGCTTCTTTAACTGAACCGACTAATTGCGTATCATTTTTATATGATACATGACTTCCTATTATTAACACTTCTATCACCTACCATTAATTATAGCATAAAAAAAACAACTAAAATAGTTGTTTTTATATTTTTAAATCTTATTATGCTGTTGGTGTAAATTTTAAACCATGGCGGTTCATGCAGAAGGCACCAGCAGATACACGTGAGTCTCCTAAGTAATTATTACATGCAGGATATTCACTATTGAATTGAGCAACTGTTGAAGAGTTAAATCCTTGAACTGTTGAAGTATCAGTTGGATCAGGGAATCCTCCAGAAGCATTTACGTTATAATTGAATAGCATGTAGTTGTTATCCCATAGATAGATAATGTATTGAGGATTGTCTACGTCTTCAGCATCAACGATAACGAATCCAAGATAATTTCCGGTATCAGTAGTTCCTAAATCGGTTTTAATATTGTAAATATATACTCCTGCTCCAGGGATTGATGATTGTGAATCCATCGTATATTGTTCTTGTGTTGATTTAAATACTTTTTGTGCTTCAAGAACGAAAGTCTTTCTTCTTGCATTGTTCATTGTATCTAGCACGGATGGAATGGCGATAATCATGATGATTGCTAAAACAACGATAACTGCTAGTAATTCAACTAGTGTAAAACCATTTTTCTTTCTCATATTTTAATTCCTCTTTCTATTATAATTCAATTATATAAACTAATTTTTATTTAGTCAATACCTTTGCTTGTAACTTAACATCAATAATTCAAGGAAACTCTATTGAGGAGTTCCTTGATTATCGTTATTATTGTCCGTTGGCGTTGTTGGTACGACATTTTGGTTAGCTTGATCATTGGCTTGGAAGACATTTTGGACTCCGTTTCCAGCTTGATTATTCATTAAAGTTGGTGTGACAACATTGTTGCTTGCTTGTCTTGTTGGGTCATTTATATTATCGTCATCTTTTATCGATTTGCGATTATTTTTAGTAATAGCATAGATTATTAATATCGCGATTAATAGTACAGCTAAGCCAATTGCTATACCTCTTATAACTTTGGTACTTGTAGATGTTGGTTTGTTCTCTTTGATATTAATAGTATAAGTTTTAGTGTAGAAACCGTTTGGTGATTTAACAGTTAAGATAACTTGTGATCCGTCTTTCAAATCCGTATTTCCCGATACAGTTACGATAGCGCCTTTAGCACTTGTCTTATAATATGGATGAATTTCCGTTGCTCCAGTTGTTTCTAAGGTATATTCATAAACACTTGGATTAAAATCCAATGATGGATATCCCGATACAGCCAATGAGCTTAATGAGGCATCACTTTCTTCGATTGTCGGATCTGGTAAACCACCTGGACGAGGTGCGGTCGTATTATTATGGCCTGGTTTAGTAGGTTGATTTGGTGTTTCTCCTGATGCATATCTTCTAACGGTAATGTTATAGTATGAACGCTTTCCGGTCACAGTATTAAATACTTCTGTAACTACCCTATTATTTCCAACAGCCAGATTATCTTGTCCACTTGTTTGAACTTTGACTGTACCATCATTAACGTTTGGAACGGCATTTATAGAAAGACTTGTCGTTTCATATGGTACAGATAAACTATAGTAGAATGTCAATGGACTAAAGTTTATATCATAACCACTTATCGTTAAGTTATTTAGTAATAAAGTCGTATCTTTGACATCAATAGTTGTTGTGGTTGTATTTGGAATAGTTCCTTGAGTTGTTGCTTCCGATACCCCTACTTGAGTTGTTCCTCGCGTTGTTGGTTCGGTTGTTCCAACTTGAGTAGTTCCGTGAGTTGCTGATGAACTGGTTACATTTTGAATAGTTCCTCTTGAAGTTGTCGTACTTCCGATTCCCACAATATTACTCATAGTAGTTGTTCCTTTTTGTTCTGTTCCGGAATTTGCCGTACATGAAGGAGCTGTGATTGCTAAGGCGTTTGCACTACCTTTATGAGCTTCTCTAAATTTATCTATTTCAGCATAAAAAGCCTCTTGAGACATATCTTCACTGAATAAGACATCTTGAACAGAATACTGTTTATTAGTTAAAGTAACTTCAACAGCATATTTATAAGTATCTAACACATCGGTTGCCTGAGCATATGTCTTACACCCCATATCAACAGTCTGTAGAGCACCATTATTGGCGATTTGATAATTTACACATACTTTTTGGCCTTCTTTTATAGATTTTGTAACATCAATGGATTTACTTCCCTCGGGAACAAAATATCCTTCGTTTGGCTTACAAGATCCACTTTCTGCAACAGTACATGTATGAACGGATTGAATAACATCGGTTGCCTTTATACTTACGACAGCTGTTTTAGAACCACTGCTAGCGCGTTCCCTTTTGACTTTAACCCATCCATCAAAAGAACCAGTGTCTCCTAAACCAATATCGGTTTTTATGTCATAAACATAACAGTCAGTTCTCTCTTTATTTAAGTCTAAATCTTGGATATATTGTTGTTCGGCTTTCATTCGAACGTTTTGAGCATATTCGAAGAATGTCTGCTTTCTGGACTTATTTAACGATTCAATTACAGCTGGTATTGCTATAATCATGATAATTGCTAATATGATAATAACAGCTAGTAATTCGACTAATGTAAAACCATTTCGTTTCTTTTTCATATATCAAACCTATCTTTCTATTCTATTTTTATTATAGTTTAACAAAGATATTTTAGCAAGCAAAAAAGAGTAATTATACTATTACTCTACAATTTTTAAGATATTCGTTATGAGTTCAATATTATCAATGGTATCATTAACTTTATTCATGGTATTGTTGTGCTTGTAGTTTTTATATTCTTTCTTTAATAATTCAAAGTTGCTTTTGTTACGATTTAAATAGCGATACCATTCCGAATGGGAATATAAATATTCATGGAGATTCTTATCTTCATCTATTTTAAGTAGTAACTCTAGTTCCATTAATCACCATAAAACTTTGTTATTGGTCTTTCCACTTTAGTATCAACTTCAGGCGTCTTTTTGGTTAGTTCCTGAATTATATTAATGGCCTTTTGGGCATTATTAACATGATTTTGAATTGAATCAATGTTCACATTTTTAAAAAGTCCTGTTAATTCCCCAAGAATATCTTCTTTGGCTCGTGTATCCTTATTAAAGTATTTATCCCAGGCATCACTATTTTCCCCATAAATATCATATATTTCATAGAATTCTTGCCAAGTCATTTCTTTTCTTTGAATAAATCCTACTAATTCTGGATGATTACTCATGAAGTTTTTAAATTGTTCTTTTTTGTCCATAATAAAACCACCTACTTAAATATATTCAAATAGATGGTTATTATTTCTATATTTTGAAACTTTCAAAATCTAAATTGGTCTGTTCTGGCTCGTTTTGTGGCTTTTCCTCTTTTTCGACTTTTTTCTTTGGAGCATCAACACGTTTGATAATCTCGGCAAATTTGAAAGCTTTTATAAATTTCTTTTTAGCAATACTTGAACCAGTGCTTGCTAAATCCATAATCGAAATATCCGAATTTTTAAGGATACCGACATCTTCTAACATAGCTAGACCAATGGTATCTTTAGTATGAGTTATTAAAGCATTTACAACCTCATAATTAGTAGTTTTAACTTTTTTCATAATCATACTTCCGCGTTTAGCACGGGATAATTGAGTTAAATCGGTTAATTTTATACGTTTAGCTGTCTTTTGATTGGTGAAGACATTTAAGTATTCATCTGTATCATCATAAACAAGTCCTGATACAACTTCATCGTCTTTTAGATTTATTCCCTTAACTCCACCAGATTTACTTGAAGTAAGAGGAATTTCACTTGTCTTATAAGAAATATAATATCCTGTCTTAGTAATGATTAACGTATTATCCTTTTCGATTTCAATATTTGTAATAACATCTCCATCTTTTAATTTCATAGATGTATATAACTTAGTATAGCGGCTTACAACGAAGTCTTCCATTTTCGTACGTTTAACATTACCTTCTTTAGTAAAGAAGACAACAGAATCACTCATATTAGATTCATCAATTATGAACGAAGCAATTACTTCATCTTCCGGATTTGTTGTAACAATATTGCTTACATGTTTACCTAAATCTTTCCATTTAGCCCAAGGAACATCGTTAACTGGTACATAAATATAATTACCCATCTTAGTAAATATGATTAATTTATTAAGAGTTGTTGTCTCATAAATATTAATAGCATAATCTCCAGGTTTCATTGCGGCCTCTTCACCATTTGCAGAAGTGAAAGACTTCATTGGAACCTTTTTAATATATCCTTCATGAGAAAGCACGATCATAACATTTTCTTTAACGATTAAATCTTCAGCGGAGATATTAATTTCCGTAACAGTTTCCGATATTTCGGTACGTCTTGGAATACCATATTCCTTTTTGATCTTCTTTAGTTCATCTTTAACGACACCTTCAAGTTTGGTCTCATCAGCTAATATCGCTTCTAAAGCAGCAATGATTTTGCGTAGTGTTGCTAATCTTTCCTCTAATTCTACAACGTCAGTATTAGTTAATTTATATAATTGTAACATAACTATACCTTCGGCTTGTTCGGGAGTAAAGTCAAATTCTTTAACTAAATTTTCTTTAGCATCTTGTTTGTTTTTACTAGCGCGAATTACCCGAATTACTTCATCAAGAATGCTAATAGCTTTAACTAACCCTTCTGTATAATGCATTTCTTTTCTGGCAACAGCTAAATCAGTTTCGCTGCGAAGACGAACAACTTCTTTAGCATGATTTATCCAAGCATCTAAGATACCTAAAACACCAACTAGTTTAGGACGACGATTAACGATAGTAACCATATTATAGTTATAGTTACATTGACAATCAGTGTTTTTAAGAAGATAATTCATGATTAAATTCTTATCGGCACCAGCTTTTAAATCAATAACGATGCGTACTAAGGCATCTTTATCGGATTCGTCACGAACTTCAGCCATACCATCGACTTTGCGATCAAGACGAATATCATCAATTTTCTTAACTAATTGTTGCTTGTTAACCTCAAAAGGAATCTCACTGATAACAATTTGTTCTTTGCCTTTAGTTTTAACAAACTCATAACGGCATTTAACGACAATTTTTCCGCGTCCAGTTTCGAAGGCTTTACGAATACCATCTAATCCTTTCTATTATACACATCTCCGAGACCACGAGACAGAGGCTGATCTAGTATTCCGTCTTATGCTTGAAAAAAAAA
>CAMWQX010000032.1 GCA_947176475.1 uncultured Bacillota bacterium | reverse complement strand
GGCCTAATATTTCACGTTTTAGTAGATAAATTGCGGAAACTTGATAAAAATCATTAAAAGTATTTGCAAAATGGCATTTTTTTTGATAAAATCTTATATGTATTTAAGGAAGGAGCGAAGAATTATGCCTAATATTAAAAGTTCTAAAAAATCAGTAAAAACTGATGCTGCTCAAACTGTTGCAAATAATCAATATTCTGCAAGAGTTAAGAATTCTATAAAAAGATGTGAAAAAGCTATTAAAAATAAAGATAAAGAGCTTGCTAATAAAGAACTAAAAACTGTTATAGCTAATATTGACAAAGCTTGTTCTAAGGGAATAGTTAAAAAGAATACTTGTGCTAGACAAAAGTCAAGATTAAATAAAAAAGTTAAAGAAATGGCTGAATAATCATTTCTTTTTTTTTGCCCTTTGTGATATTATTATATTAGGTGATACAATGAAGAGACGAATTCTTACTTTACTACTATGTATCGGAATGTTTTTAGCAGTAATATATAAGCTAGATACTATTACAAATTATATTGCAAAATATTTTAATAGTACCTCTACAGTTGCTATAGAAAAGAAGAATAAATATGCTAAAAGTGAAAGTTATGATTATGTACAATATACGAATAATTTCATTCCTTACAACTTTCAAGATTTGATTAATATCTTTTACACTGTATTAGATTCCGGATATGATACATTTACTTTTTATTGTCCTGTGGAATATGCTGATTGCATTAGTGATATTGAACAAATAAGTGAACATAAAGGGGTCGATGTTTTAACAACTATTGGTAATTATGTATCTCCTTATAATAATTTTACCTCTTTAAAAGTTCAATATGATATGGCTGGAGAAGTTACAATTGAAGTTGTTCATTTATATACAGAAGAAGATAAATTAAATATTAGTAAAAGAATTGATACTATTTGGAAAGAATTAGTTACCGAAGATATGAGTAAGGAAGATATAATATATGCCTTTCATGATTATATTATCAACCATACAAAATATGACGAAAACTATGAAGATGAGATAAAAGAAAAAAAGACACCTACCCATCAAGCTTCTAAGGCCAATGGACCGCTTTTTGAGGGATATGCCATTTGCTCGGGATATACGGATGTAATGGCAATGGTCTTAGATAAATTAGGAGTTAAGAATTTTAAAGTAGCAAGTTCAACACATGTTTGGAATGCTGTTTACATAAATGATAAATGGGTTCACTTAGATCTTACTTGGGATGATCCTGTTAGCGAAGATCACACAGTTAACAACTTATTACATAAATTTTTCTTAATTGATACGGAGACGCTTGAAGGATTTGATATAAAAGATCACACTTTTGATAAGTCAGTATACTTAGAATTAAAATAACTCAACGGTGATGTTGAGTTATTTTGTTTTGTGAATACTATTGAATGTTGATAATATTCTTAATCTCGTCGATGGGCATCTTAGATATTTTGGCAATATCCTCTATGGACATGTTTGATTCATACATATTCAAAATAAAATTTCTTTGGGTTTCTTTGATGCCTTCTGCAAGTCCCTCTACATGTCCTTCTGCATGTCCTTCTGCTAAACCTTCTTTACGAGCTTCTTTGGCTATGGTATTTCGAATCATCCTCTGATCAGTTTCTTCATCTATCCAATCGTTGATTCCAATTGTTATAGTCACTTCATCATACTTCTTTTTATAATCTTCCACCCTTTTATCATCTCCTACTAACTCATCTAATTCTTTCGACGTCAATCCCAACATAATTAAATATTTATATCTTTTTATCTTCTCTTCATCCTTAGAATACCAAAACTCCATTATCTTGTCCATATTAAATTCATAGATTGTTAGATTTTTTATGTACATCTTTTGGCTGTGTTTACTCATTACTACATATTCTTCAAATATCTCCTTACTTTCTTTGCCTAATCCAAATGTTAGATTTATCTGAATTATATCTACATCTTCTGTGTAATCATCTCCAACTAAAGTATTTCTTATATAGACATTACATATATAGGAAAAATTCCTCGCATTAATATACTTATCCTTTTTAGCATTTAATTCAACATTTATTTTTCCCTTATCTGTATCAAGTAAAATATCTAATCTTTTTCCTCTTATTTGATAATTTCCCTGTGGTAATTCATTATTTTTATATTCGACATTACTAATCTTTACTCCCAAGCATGTCTCCACCACAGCAATAAGTAAATCCTTATTCCTCTCATCATAAAATATCTCCTTAAATACGCGATCTTTTACTGCTGTTATATCTTTTTCTTTTAGATCAACTTCTTTCATTTGTTAATCCTCCCTTCACCTTACTTATTAACGAATTATTTTCATTTTACTTTTTTTTCCATAAAAAAACTTCACATTAGTGAAGTTTTTTATCTATAATATTTTCTCTTTCTGTCATTACTATTGGTTAGTTTTTTTTGATGTTTCTTTGTGGCTTTCTTGGGCTTTTTAATTTTCTCTTTATACTGACTTGGACGCGAAGATTCTACCCTTTGACAGCTGTCTTTGTGGGAATTATGCATATACATGACAGCTTGCTCTAGCCTATCTAGATTTTCAATACAATAGTTTATATCTCGTTCTTCTGGGCGACAAAATGTGATAGGAATATCATCACGGTCGATACGAAGATGACTTATGCCCTCTTTCTTACTTTCTTCAGGTAATCTTCTTTTTATATCTTCTAATGTTTTTACTTGAAGAGCTTCTATCCAATTTGTTCCAAATAACTCAAATAATCTATACATATTTCCCCCTAGTTGACCAAAATTATTTTGTTCTTAAAAAGATTATAACGCATTTTAGAAACAATATTCAATATAATTAGTAAATTTTTTTAGTATCATTTTCACTTTTTATAAAAGGGGGAAAACTCTCTTTGATACAGTCTTTATATTTTTCATATAAAGTATCTAATTCTTCGAAGATATTAGCTGTTTTAATCTCCCCTTTGGCTATTAGGTCGATAATGCCCATATAGATATTATGATATCCAAGCATAAATTTCTCATATTCGGTTAAATTGCTTTCTAATTCTTGAAGTTCAATGGGCATTTTTACTTGTCCATTAAATAGATGATGATAAACATACTTCGGTAAATCATCTTTGTATCTTTCAAATTCGTAACGAGTAAATTCAATAGCATTAAAATAACCTTTTTTAGAATCTCTTTCAATCTCACAGAAAGAAGAACGCAAAAGGATAGCAAATAATCTATTAATTTCGAACTTATCCTCTAATTTTATACTTTTAAGATACTTATATCTTTCATAAACTGATTTAATACCCGCTATGTTGGCTTGATATTCATGAGTGAAGTTATCATGCCAATAAAGGTAATAATCACGATTCACAAGACTTTGCAAAGTTTCAGCAATGCAGGAATTATAGACTTTTAATTCAGTGTATAAATCTCTTTCTTCACCCACTTGATACAATTCACAGAAAACATGGTCTATTTCATGTCCAATGACCTTAAGAATCCATTGAGTTGCTATCATTTTATTTTTCTGTTCGGCATAAACATTCTTTAAAGAATCAACATTTATGCGAACTCTTCCGGCACGAGCACAGGCGATAAGATCGCCATCATCTTTATCGGTAGAATCATAAAATTCAAAGTATCTGACATTAGATTGATTATTATGGCGCATTATTTCACAGTCAAATATTAATAAATTAGATGTTAGTTCTTTTCCCTCTTCAAGATGCTTATCCATTATTTCATAACCATATATTTTAAACTGCTCGATAAATTCTTTATTATGTTTTTCTAAAAGAGATATATAATTTTTCATTATCATATCAAATAGTTCAGGATTAGTGTTTAAAACAGTCAACGTATTTATTATTCTTATGCCCATTTCAATAGTTGTTTCTTTATCAATACAATCCTCTTTTAATAATTTATTTAACTCATATCCTAATATAAATATTTTATTTTCAGATTGAGAATTAAACCACTCTTCACCCACTAAAAAATCGGCAATGTTACTTACTTCATTATAGTGTTTATTGCAATATAAAAGAGCTTCTATCTGCCTAGTATTTAAAGTAAAAATAGTTTTTTTGATAAAGTCAGTACAAGTGGTGAAAAAAGATGGAGCGGCACATCTAAGAGTTTGTAAAAGAATGTCTGTTTCCATCCTACTAATACGCTCCCCACAATTATCAATTAAGAACTTTTTTTCTTCGTTAGATGTTTGAATTCCTGCGAGTATCCTAAGGATGCGATAGTCATCACTCATATTAAAATCTTCAATTAGCGTTCTTCCTTGTTCAAGTAATTCCATAATATTCCCCTTTTTAATGGGGCTATTATAACACATAAATGTTTAAAGGCAAAATAAAATAGGTATATACATACCTATTTCATAGTTTCTATTTCTTCGATAATGACATCTAGCATAGTCTTTTTATTTTTCATGACTAAATAGCCAGTTGCCGCAAGACACCCAACAGTTAATGCTGGGGTTATGATACTCATCATCTTTTTCATAATATCAACTCCATTAATATTATGGGCATTATGCTTCATAATTATGCATAATTAATTCCGTTAGAGAAGTTTTTCTTTCAACACTGTAAGAATTATTAACAGCATAATGGAATGCCTCACTGTCCCCAATTAAAACAAGGGATTTTTTAGCACGCGATATTCCGGTATAGATGAGTTTGTTATAAAGCATACGATTAAACTCTTTAGTCATTGGGATAATAACGTGATTAAATTCACTACCCTGACTTTTATGAATGCTCATAGCATAGGCATGTTTTATTTGACTGACATTTTCTCTTTTGATGGTAACTAAATTGCCATAGAAATCGACTTTCATAAATTCACTGGATTTTTTCGTATTAAATTCTTTAATATAGCCGATGTCCCCATTAAAGATATTTTGCTCCATGTCATTAACAAGATTAATAACTTTGTCGTTAACACGATAGATAACCGGACCAATATGAACTTCCTCTAAAAGATCAGAATATGGATTAAAAAGATTTTGTAAGATGATATTTAAATTATCTATGCCATTTTCACCCTTATACATAGGAGCTAATATTTGCATATCTTTTTCCGTTAGACCTTTTTGAATGCATTTCGTAATTATCTCTTTTAAGGTGTGTTTAACTTTATCTTTAGGACATGGTAAGAAATTATAATCATCCTTTTTGGTTAAAATATCCGATGTGACATTAACAGATTTTATTTCGGATGCTAAAACGGGAATGAAAGAATTTTCACTTTGGCGATAAATATTATTAAGACGAATGTGATTGAAAACATCGGTTGCAATAAGATCTTTTAGGACATTGCCTGGACCAACAGATGGAAGTTGAAATTCATCACCAACTAAAACCAATTTACAATTGTGCTTTATTCCTCTTAATAAAGATGCCATTAATTCCGAATCAATCATACTTACTTCATCGACAATAATAAGTTCATGTTCTTGAGGATTAAGTTCATTAACACCAAATTCTTTGGATTCATGATTCCATTTTAGGTATCTGTGTATGGTACTTGCTCCATAGTTTGTTGTTTCACTCATACGTTTACTAGCACGACCGGTGGGAGCTAAAAGAGCAACTTTATGATTCATTTGCAAATCCGTTAGATTATTTATATATTGATACATCCTTAATAGTCCATTGATTAAAGTGGTCTTTCCGGTTCCTGGTCCTCCCGTGATAATGGTTACAGATGTACTTAAAACACGTTTAATAGCGTCTTTTTGTTCCTCATTATAAGTTATATTGAATTCTTCTTCAACAAGACTTATGAAATGATTTAAGTTGTTAACCGGTTTATTTAAAGCTTCATTCATTTCATATAGAATCTTGCTAATATATAATTCATCTTGATAGTATTTCATGAGATAGTATTTCTTACCCTTAATTTTTATTTCACCTTGATACTTTAGTTTTTCGGCATATTCATCAAAATTATCAAAGAGATTAATCTTGAATGTCGCATTTAAATAAGAGATGATTTCCTCTTTATAAGAATATGTATCGCCCGATTCAAAGGTTAAGCGCTTACATGTTTCAATAATACAAGCAAGGATACGCATCTCATTAGTGTCTTCGTATATTCTAAAAAAGATCTTATCTAATTTATTAAAATCAATAAAATCTACTAAAGAATAGAGATTTGTTTCAACAATTTTCTTGGATGCACTGCCATAAAGACTGATAATTCGCGTAATCTCTTTAACCGAAAAATCTAAACCTTTTAAATAAATGATTAATTCATCCGAATTATAATAACTCATAATTGATTTGTAAATTTTTTCTACTTGCGTTGGAGTAAGTCCACATCTAACGAGATTTTCTTTATCTTCTTTGATAAGACTTATGGCATTATCCCCTAGAACTGCAACAATTTTTTTTGCTGTCTTTTCCCCGCATCCTTTGACAAAAGATGATGTTAAAAAGTCAATAATGGCATCTTCCCCTTCTGGTTCAATGCGCTCATAACTAGTTACTTGGAATTGATAGCCATAACGTTCATGAAAGACATATTTGCCATAAAATATATAGATATCTTCATTGTTTAATTCAGGAAAATATCCCGTAAATGTTATCGTTTTACCAACGATATCGGCATTTTCTTCATTGGCTTCTTTAACGCGAAAAAGCCCAACCATATAGCCGGATTCACTTGTAAATATTGAACTTTTATATTTTCCCTTAATGTACTCCATACATTCTCACCTTCTTAAGTGTATCATAATTTTGGTAATTTAAAAACAAAAAAACATACATTTGTTTTAGTTTTTACAATATTTAAAAACTTAAGTGTTTATTATATTAGTTATTTATTTTTAAGCAAGGGTTTCGACAAAAGATGCTAAAATATGTCATTTTATTTGATTTTACGTTTGCTTAATGCTATACTACATCTCATATGGAGAGATTAATATGAATAAAACATATAAAGTTGATGGAGATGTTTTCGAATTAGACAATGATGAATTTCAAGATATCTTACTGGATGCAGTCGATGAATTTAACAATGGTACAGAATCGATACATCGATTTGAAGCTATTTGTGATTCTGATGAGTTACAAAAAGGCTTTATAGATGAGTTATTCAAAAAAGTTTCCAATGCTGTTTTACTCGATATCGCTACTTGTGAAAGTATTAATGATTTTTTATTAAAAAGAGAAGAATTGGCAAGAAATGGTGCCGTAATAGTCGTCGTTAATCCCACTAAGATGTTTGATAAAATAGATTTACCAACTTTAGATGCTAAAATGTCGAGGTTTTATAATCTTGGTATTAACTTTTTAAGAGATTATTTAAGAAGTGAGGATGTACCTTTAAAAGAAATAATGTTTTTTTCTAACAAAGATTTTCGCGATTATATAAAATATGCTATTGATATTTCAACTCTTTCCAGAGTTATCTCTTTGAATAAAACCTTATTTTCCAAGAATGGTACTTTAGAAAAAATATTAGAAAGCGAATATTTAGGTCCATTAAAATAAGATATAGTTACTATATCTTATTTTTATTTGTAATTTTCTTTATAATCAATAATATACCAATTTCTTAGGTTGATATCCTCTACTCCCGAATTGCAATATGGACAGAAACGATTTTTAATATTTTTTAAAGGCGCTCCACAATTAGGACAATGAAGAGTAAAATTATTCTTTCCCTCAATGTGGTCTTCTTCATTATAAATATAGACAAAAGTTGTAGTATAAGTTGTCTGTTTTTTATAATCATTATCTATTACTACTTCACCTTTTTTAGTCATCTTGTAAAAGTATTCTAATGATGTATTTATTTCTATTTCTAAAACATCTTTATCTCTTTTATAAGACTTTATGGCATGATCATGAAATACGACTTCGGAGATATCTATATCTATTTTACTTTTGTGCATATCTTTAATTTGTTCTTCTATAGAGTGTTTAATAGCAATAAGTTCATTGATATCACTTACCTCTTTTTTACTTAGAGAGGAAAAGATGGCTTGTAAGGAAGTTTCTACTTTATTATATATTTCTAATTCATTAAAATTGGGAAAATCTTTAAGGATGGTCGGCATTAAAATATCGGTCATACCCGATATAGTTTTATGACGATACTTAGCCTCATCATCGCACTCACTAATCATTTCAGCTAGTGAAGATATATTATTTAAACCTAAACTTCGAGTAAAACTCTTAGCTTTATTATAAAGAAAAAGAGCACTAAGTAAAACTATGATAATTAATATAATGATGATGATTAAAAGAATGG
>CAMWQX010000031.1 GCA_947176475.1 uncultured Bacillota bacterium | reverse complement strand
ATATATAATAGAGTAAAAGTAAGAAGGTATGCCGTATATATGAAACAAAAAGTATTAAATTTTATTCAAAATAATCGCAAGAAAGTGCTAATTTCATCTAGCTTTTTAGTTATACTAATAGCTGTTTGTCTAGTTATAGCTAATACTTTTGCCGCTTTAAAACCTGTAAGAAGTGTTAGTATTTCATCAGAAAAGGTGAATTATGCCAAGAAAGATCCTGGAGCATGGAATATTGAAAAAAGTGCGCAATGGATAAGTAAAGGTAAGGCAAGAATTACTTTTGAATTGGACACAATATTGAAAAAAAATACCGAAAATACTGATGTTATTTTGGTTCTAGATCGTTCTGGTTCTATGGCTGGTGATAAATTAGCTAAAGTAAAAGCTGATGCTAAGGATTTAGTAGAAAAGAAGTTAGCTCAAGGAGATAATCGCTTCGCCATTATTAATTTTGAAACAAATTCTGAGTTAATGTTAGGAATATCTAATAGTAAAAACGAGATATTATCTGCTATAGATAACCTATCAGCTCACGGGACAACCAATTATTATCAAGCATTAGTTAATGTTGATAAAGCATTACAAGGATATGTTAAAGACCGCAATAGGGAATTAGTTTTATTATTTTTAACAGATGGTTTTCCTAACGAAGATACACCTAATGAAGTTGGATTCTATCAATATTTAAAATCTCAATATCCTTATATGACAGTAAATGCCGTTCAATATGAAATGGGAACCGAAATTCTTGAACCAATTACCAAGATTTCTGATCATCAATACATAGCTCATATTGATAACCTAAATAATGTTTTATTTGAAGCTGCTGATACGCCAGTATCATATGAAGATTTTACAATAGTAGATTATATTGATGATACCTATTTTACCATTGACAATGTCGATAAAGTAGAAGTCTCATTAGGGACTGCTAAATTAGAATTCGAAGGTGCAACTCCTAAAGTAACATGGACGATGCCTAATAGTATTTTAAAATCTGGTGCTAAAGCCACGATGACCATTGATGTAAATTTAAAAGATGAGTATATGGGTACTGAGGGAATGTATCCAACAAACAAAAAAGAGGAAATAACCTCCAAAATAGGCAATAATCCTAATGAAGATATTGATACTCCTAAAACGCCAGTATTAAGTGAAGCATATCAAGTAATCTATGAGGGAAACGCTCCAGCAGGATGTAACATTTCAGCTGTACCAGCAACGAAAAAATATGCTGCTTATGACACTGTAAAAATTGAGGATACTCCTATGTCATGTGGCAATTATCAATTTAAAGGCTGGGAAATAATCACTGACAATGTAAAAAAGGTTAATGATGACTATTTCGTTATGCCAGAAGAAGATGTTACATTAAGAGGAACATGGGGATTATTAGATATTCACAAGAGTATGAATGGAGAAGTATCCAAGGTTCAAACATTATATAAAATTATGGCCGATAGTTCGACTAAAGATAACGAAAGAAGTCAATATGTTTCTTCGGCAACTGGTATTGATTTTGCTTACTGTCCATTAGATCAAAGTGGTAATAGTTACAACGGAAAGGGCGTTTATGAGTTATCAAGTACATCAGGGGACAAAAGACCAATTTATTACTATCGTGGTAATGTAAATAACAATAATGTTCTTTATGCAAATACGTGTTGGAAAGCCGTAAGAACAACTTCAACTGGAGGAGTAAAATTACTTTATAATGGCCGAGCAACTAGCAATGGACAATGTACATCTACTAGCAATTTCAGTATCGGAGTTAGTTCATTCAACCAAAATCATTATTCTTTAGCTGATATCGGATACATGTATGGAAGTATCTATGAAAATAATGTTTTGGGAGCATACCAATTCGTTTTAACGCCATATGATTTACGAGAAAATTATTATTTTGCAAATGATGTAACTTCTCGATATTATCCTGCTGAGGAAGTAAACCCTCCTGGAGTATACTATAAACTTGTAAACGAATATCAAGTATCGGCATCTCAATTTGCATCTCAAGTTGGAAAATATGTTTCTGAATTCCCAACAACAGGAAACGGAATAGTTGATGCTCCAGTATATATTGCCGGAGTTGAAAATTACACAGCATATGCCGTACAAGTAAGCGGGGGCAATAAACATACAGATTATGAATTTGCCATAGGTAATAGTATTACATATAACAGCAATGGTACATTTACTATAAACAATTCTAAAATTGTATCAGCCATTGATTGGTATAACAATTATGATAAATACGTTGGATATTATACTTGTGGAGACAAAAGTACTTCATGTGTAAATCTTCGCCAAATTACCAATACATCAAAGACTATTTATGATTTCCGACCAGTTGGAAACTTTGTATATGGCCAAAGCTTCACATATTCTGGGGGACAATATACTCTAACAAATACGACACAATTCTATGATTGGACTAATAATAAAACAAAAGTTAATAATCATCATTATACTTGTTTAAATAGTACAGGAAGATGTTCAGAACTTTATTATATATATTATAACGAAGAAGAAACAATTAATCCTCAAACAAGGGAAAGAGTTCCTGAGGCAATCTATTTTGTTGCCTTAACTAATGGAAAATCCATTGAAGATGCCCGCCATGAAATGGAAACCAATACCAATGACTCAAACGTCAAAAAAATGGTTGATTCATGGTATGAAACCAACATCAAAGGTACTCAATATGAGGGAATGTTAGAAGATACTGTATATTGTAATAGCAGAAACGACAATGTTGCAGGTCCGGAAGAATTTACTAATCACGGATGGCTATCGACGATTGGAAATATTAAAAATCCATTATATTTTAGTTCGTTTGGTCGTGGATTTATTACAAATGCACCAACTGTTTCTTGCGAGAACAAAAATGATGCATTTACGGTAAATTCAACTAACGGAAATGGGGCCCTTAAATATCCAATAGCCCTATTAAACATCGATGAAGCTGATCTTGCAGGACGATGCAGTAATACTTATATTGATATAAATGGATCTACGCCTTATTGGTTAATGGCTCCGTTAAATCTTGAAGGAATATATACCACAGGAGCAGCTTTGGCCAACGGAATGACGCACCAAGTACCAACAGGTAATCCATTACATGTTCGACCAGTTGTTTCTATTAAATCTGGAACTAGAGTAGGTGGCGGAGACGGAACAGCTGCTAATCCATATGTACTAGAAGCCGATTAATAATTAAAAATACTAAAAGAAAGGAAGAGCGAAAATGATTTCATTTCTTAAACAAAAACTAAATGGAAGAAACTTGCTTTTTCTCTTACTGTTTTGTGGAGCTCTAGCAATATTTATTGCTAGACTCACCTTATCAGCAGTAATTGAAGAAAATCACGTACGTGTTAAAGAAAAATCTGAATTAACATATTATCTAGATGTTATTTATGATGGCAAGGATTCTGAAGTTGTTACCTCAAGTGATTCAGCCATTGCTGAAGTAAAATCCGATAATATTTATGTTGAGGATAAGATACCTGAGGGGTTAACCTTCAAAAGATTTCTTACTAGTGAAGATGGTTCTATAGGAGCTGTAAAGCGTAGTGATGGTTCAAGCTGTTCAGGATATGTCGTTGATGATGCAGCAGGACTTCACTATAATGCTGCTACGCGAACGGTATCTTTCACAGTCAAAAATCTTAAAGCAGGATGCAAACTTACAGTGGGAATTGTTACAGAAACACCACTTTTAAGTGATTATGGTGTTGACCGCATGGACTTTTACAATACTGGACACGCTCGTGAAAACGATAAATCCCTAAATTCCAATACCGTGCACGCCTATATCGGACGCGAGGATATGGTGGATTATGTAGTAAGTTATAAATATACAGGAGATGTTCCAACCAATGCTCCAGCTGCACCAGGAAACACATCATATGTCAAAGGTTCGCCTGTTGGAGTTGAAGCTAACCCAGTAGCTCCCGGATACACATTTAGTGGTTGGACAACGGAAGATGTAACAGTTACTAATGGTAAATTTACAATGCCAGAGAAAAATGTTGTTTTTGTTGGTCATTTCACTAAAAATAGAACTTATCATGTTACTTATACAATGAACGGTGATATCCCAGAGGGATTCAAAGCACCAACGACCAAAGAATACGCAGCTGGCGTTGATGTTAAAGTCGATTCATTAAAAAAAGGGGATATTTTCAATGGCTATCGCTTCTTAGGATGGACAACTAAGGATCCTGTTGACTTAGCCCGTGGAATATTTGTGATGCCTAGTCAAGATGTCGAGATTGTTGGACAATTTGAAAAAGTAAAATACAAGGTTGAATATGAATTTCAAGGAGCAGTAACTCCAGTGAATCCATCAACCGTGCTTCCTGCAACAGAGACCCATTACCCAGGAGATACTGTAACTATAAATAATAACGTTCCAAGTACCACTTGTCGTATCTCTGGAAGTAACGAAACAAAACCTTGTGTATTCCTAGGTTGGTATTCCAAAAATACATTCAAGATGCCAGAAAAAGACGTATTAATATATGGTGAGTGGAAAATTGCTGATGATCTATTCTCACCAATTATTACTAAAAA
Organism: uncultured Bacillota bacterium; assembly: GCA_947176475.1. Classification (GTDB taxonomy): domain Bacteria; phylum Bacillota_I; class Bacilli_A; order RF39; family UBA660; genus CAG-582. The sequence continues at coordinate 3,771 of CAMWQX010000031.1, read as the reverse complement.
TTTAAAAGAAAACCGTAAATATTATAAAAATGGCGAAGTAATTGAATTCAATATAACAGTAGCCAATACCGAAAGTTATCCAATTAAAGATGTTCTATTAACTGAACAATTAGATGGAGTATCATTCGTTACTGGTGACGGATACACTGTATTAAATGACAAATATGTTAAAATACCTATTATTCAAGCTAATAGTAACGTTGTTGTAAAAGCCAAATTTAATGCTGGAAGTGAAATCATCAAAGCTTATACAAACCGCGTAGAACTAATTGGAGCTATAGCTGATAATGATAAAGCTTTAGACACCTCAAAAAAATATGTAGCTGAAGAGGATTTCAATGTATCCAACATTAGTTTAAATATTGATAAAATAAATAATAAAAAACAAAAATTAAACGGTGCTAAATTTGCCTTATACAAGGATGAGGCTTTAACTGATAAAGTAGGAGAAGGCTTAAGCTTTGGAGCCATCGAGCCAAACCGAACTTATTATTTAAGAGAGACAACAGCACCAAATGGATATAAACTACTAAATAGAACTTTAAAAGTTGTCGTTGATAAAACTGGTAAGATAACAATAGATGGTTATACTATCGGATATAACAACGGAATAAATACTGTAAGTATCGTAAATGAGCCAATAGATATCCTACCTAGTACTGGTGGATCTGGTAACATCAAATATGTTGTAGCCGGTGTAATCATCATCATTTTAGGATGTTTAAGCTATATTGTATATACAAGAAAGAAAGGATATGTGTGCTAATATGAAAAAAATAAAAATATTATTTCTAATTATCTTTCTTTCTTTTCTAACTTTTATCCCTGTTAAAGCTGCTGATTTAGGCGCTATAAGAGGAACTTATAGTTATGATAATCATCCATTTACTAATCAAGCAATTTATCTATATAAAATTGCTGATATGAAGGATTTAGAAAGTGATGACAAATTCACTTATCTAGAACCTTACAGCAATTTATCATCTAATATCAATAATGTTGCTTCAAGTGAATGGCAAAATTTTGCCAATGAATTAAAAAACTATATTGTAGCAAACAGTATAACTTACGATATACAAGTTATAACAGATATGGATGGAAACTATGAATTTGCGGAATTAAGCAATGGATTATATTTAATGCTAGTCGATGATATTGAGACTAATGGTGTGACATATTCATCACTTCCGACGTTAATAAGTTTGCCAACTTATAATGAAACGGCAAAAGATTATTTAAAGGAAATTACTGTAAAATCCAAAATTGAGGAAATTAGACCTGAGCCACCAAAACCTGCTGAACCAACACCCGAAGTTCCTCAAACATCTGATGATGTCATGATTTATATAATTATTTTTGTTCTAGCAATCATTATCCTATTAGGAACTGGTTACTACATATATAAGACTAAAAAGGAGACTGATGCTAATGAAAAATCTAAAGATTAAAACGCATATTTTGGTAGTCTTAATTACTTCCTTAGTATGCATGAGCACAGTATTTGCATCAACATTTAGTCTAGGAACAACTCATGGAACTGTTGATACTAATAGTTTAATTGTCACAGAAACCAAAACACTTACTGTAAGTAATATTCCTGCTGGAGATATCCTTGCTGCCTATAAAATACTCGATGTATTTTACAATCAAGCATCAAATGCTATAACTTATGAATTTACAAGTGATTTTAAAAACTTTTTAGCATCAACTACTGAGTATCGCAATTTAACGATTGAAGATTATGCTAATATGACTTCAGGAGATATATCATCGGGTTCTGTTAGTTCTACATCAACTTTAGATAGATTGGCAAGTAGCTATGCAACCTATATTAAAGGGCACAACATAAACGGAACCAACTTGACAACGAATGGCAATACGCGAACAGCTTCTCTTCCTTTAGGATCTTATTTAATACTTCCAACGTCAACTAGCAAGATATATGCCGTTATGGTAGGTAATTTAGCCCTATCTGAGGACAACGGAGAGTGGGTTGCTAATAATCAAACAATCGTTGGAAAAGTAAGTGAACCGGGAGTTGTAACTAAAACTTTAAATGGCAACAAAGAGACTGATTCGATTTATATGGGAACCGAATTGACTTATACTATTAATGGTTCAGTTCCTCACTACCCAACCAATGCTACTAATAAAAAATACATGATTACCGATACCATGTCTAATGGTTTAACTTTCAGTGGTCTAACAAGTGTAAGTATTATAGATGGTACCACGAGATTGACCGTAAATGCCAATGGAACTGTTACTGATGCTACTAATAACGTTGTAGCAAATATTGTGGTTAATGGTCAAATAATCACTATAGATTTTAATCTTGATAACGTAAAAAGTTCTGACATCACTGTAACATATAAAGCAAGATTAAATAACAATGCCGTAATAGGTGGAGAGGGCAACAAAAACGAAGCAAAATTAACTTATGCTAACGATCCTTACAGCACCAGTACTCACGATTCAGAAACTGATACAACAATCGTTTATACATATGGCATTGAGATATTAAAATACTCAGGAATTGATAAAACTGCTGTTTTAGAAGGCGCTGTCTTTGATATATATAGCAATGCTGCATTAACCAATAAAATTGGTACCATAACTTCTGATGAAGATGGTTACGCTGAGTATATTGGTATACCTTCGGGAACATACTATTTAAAAGAGACTAAGGCTCCAAGTGGACATATATTGCTTACTGATGCTATTCCAATTGAAGTAGCTAATAGCAATTCAACCCTTAGTCCAACAAATTCTGGATACTATTATGCTGAAATATCTAACAATAAGAATTTATTCTTGCCATTTACTGGTGGTATGGGAACATATGCGTATACTATAATTGGGCTTCTAATAATCGTAATCGCTGTAATTATATATATTATTTATCGCAAGAGAAGCGCTAATAAGGATGACAATGAAGAATAAGATTCGTTTAATACCTACAATAATATTCACACTTGTAATAATTGTCGGTATTTCCATAATGTTATATCCTGTTTTTATAAGCACCATTAATTCTAATAAAGAAACTCATATTATTGAAGAATATAGCGAAAAAGTTAAAGAGTTAAGACAAGCCAATTATGATTTCCTCTTTGAAGAAGCTAGGAAGTATAATCAATCATTATCTAATGATAATATTGTCGATGCTTTTTCTAAAGATATAAATGAAGATAATGAAGAATACAACAAGTTATTAAACATCAATAATGATGGCGTAATAGGATATTTAAAAATACCTAAGATAGATGTTAATTTACCTATCTATCATGGAACAAATACTAAAGTTTTAGAAAAAGGTGTTGGACATTTCGAAAAAAGTTCACTACCAATAGGCGGGGATGGAACACATTCCATTCTTTCTGGACATCGCGGGCTTCCTTCATCAAGACTATTTTCTGATTTGAATCAACTTCAAGAGGGGGATTTATTCTATATTTATGTATTAGATCAAATTCTTGCCTATAAAGTCGATAAAATATCTGTAGTTGAGCCCGATGATATTGAAAATTTAAAGATGGAAGAGGGCAAAGACTTTGTAACTTTAGTAACATGTACTCCTTATGCGATAAATACTCATCGATTATTAGTTCGTGGTACGCGAATTTCTTATAATGAAGAAGAATTAAAAAGTATAAAAGTAAATAAAAAACTATCTACATCAGATATAACTCTTATTGGAGGGTTATTAACTGTTGTAATTATTATTGCATCATCTTTTATCATTATTAAAAAAGTCAAAATTTATAATAA
>CAMWQX010000030.1 GCA_947176475.1 uncultured Bacillota bacterium | reverse complement strand
GTCTCGTGGGCTCGCAGATGTGTATCTGAGACTGCATCAAGTACATAATCATATAACTGTTCTAAAATTGGTGTTTCACCTAAATGAACAGCATCTTCTATCATCTCATTTTCTTGCATATCTTCCTTTAAATTATCAATAGTATAATTCACACTATCGCCAATTTCATTTGTAGCAAAAATTGTATCAAATCCATTTTCATCAATATCATTTTGTTGTTCATTTTGTAAAGTCTTATCTGTAAGCAAAGCTTTTGCTACAAAAGGTGTCAAAGCCAGCAATCCTACTATAATACCTGCACAAATTACATTATTTCTTCCAGAGTTAACATTCTTTCTTCTTTTTCTTTTAGCTCGTTCTCTATTATATTTGGCAATAGTTCTTTTAGTTTGATAAGCAATAGAAGGAATCTGGGCAAATCCATTATCCCTAGAAAATCTCTTAATATCTTTGATAACAACCTCTTCATCATCACTTACTAATCTTAGGTTATTTTTGTGTATTCTTATGGATACATATGTTTCTCTATCAATTTCATGGAAAAATTTAGAAATATCATCATCACTAATCAACAAATGAGTAACTTCATCATCATCAATTCCGACACACAATCTATTCGTACTATCATACATTATTTCTGCCGTTCTCATTATAAGTTTAACTCCTTTAAAACCCTATCATATATTGCATCAGTAACATCTAAAAAAGTTATATCGCCATTTTCCATAACATATTCACTAATATAGACATTATCATCATCCATATAGGCAACATAATTTTTATTATTTATAGTTATAGAATCGATATAAGTAAATTTCTTATTATTAATAGTGATATTAAATAAATCCATAAAATCCACCTAATTATATTATACTATAAAACATTTATAAACACTGCAGATTTAAGATTTAGTTGTCAAGCATCATTTAAATTTTACAATTCCCAAATAATGTGCTATAATAACACCTCAAAAGAGGGGGAATCATTGTGATTTTTGGTATTATAAAATTTATATTTTTCTATTTTTTGTATGAAACACTAAGTTGCGTAGGTGTCGTTGCTGAAGTAGGTACAACTATTGTTTTAGATTGGTTAAGATCACTTAAAAATGAAAGAATTCTACCATTTTCATCGTATTATACTATTTTTGATAAAAAGATGAAGGAAGTAACGAATAGAAAGGATAAAAGATATATTATAGAGATGGCTATTCCTTTCGTTAATATGATTTGTATAATTCCAAGTCTTGTAGAAGCTTGTAAGAATGTAACTAACTCACCAGAATATATGAAAGAATCTCATGAGATATCCAATATTGAACGAGAAGGAATATCCGTAATAAAAAGAGATACTGGATTACATCTTGTTGATAAAGTCAAAAAATTAGAAAAATTTGTTATCAACATAGTTGATATAGACACTGTTTTAAAATCAATAGAAAAAGGAAGATTCTATATGGTTGGAGAAACTTATACCTTTGATGAATGCAGTTATGTATCCTTCGGAACAAATATGCGCGTTACCTTTGGTAAAATTAATGGAAATATGTATGCCATATTTGATGGTTGCGAAGAAGAAATTAAAGAATTATTTCCTAACTTTATACCTATAGATCCTGACGAAATAACTGATGAAAAGATGTCTCTTATCTTCTTACGTCGCCCTAATGATGCTGATATCTGCTATATTATTACCCATATTTTAAATACTCGTCATAATATGGAAACCATCGATTCAAAAATTATTCCAGAAGAACCAGAAAACAATGGTGATGTTGTTAAATTAACAAAGTAAAAGATCAGAAATTTCTGATCTTTTTATTTTAGTTTATTTTCTATATTGCTAATAGTAGCACCAGGCAAATCACAATCTTGGATAAAGGAATGAATTTTTTCTTTACCAACTATTCCTTCCAAGTAACTTCTTAAATTACTATCATTATCTAAAAGCCTTGATATAGCCGTTTCATTTTCTCCTCTTAATACAATAGCACCAATATGTTCAAAATTCATATCAGGTAAACCAGAACTATCAAAAGTAATTCTATAAGTAAATTTAGCATCATTAAAATAAAATGCTTGCCCATCTCCTGTAACATTGGTTGCATCTATTAAGACCGACTCATCTCGTGTCGACCATAAATCACATTTTGATGGATATCCATCAACTTCTTTTTTATCGGGCATTATTTCATAAGAAATACCCATTTCTTCTAATTTCTTTATTATATACTCTCTGACTTCTTGGGAATTGCTTCTTTCGCCACGAACACTCATTCTTTGTAAAGCGACTAATCTCTCATCATGCAAATCAATACCATTTTTTATATCATCAATTGATATATCTTTATCGACAAATAATAAAAATCCATCCCAAATAAATCGTATATCCCTTTTATTTGGTTCAATAATATTTGAAACAAAACCATTATCAAAAAATAATAGGCATTTTTTATCTTTCATTCCTTCAAACGAATAATCAATTTGTTCTTCATTTCTAACAGAATAAAAGTCTGGCAAGTAATTTTTATTATATTCCATGATATCACCTCATAAATCAATTCTACCATAAATACTTTGATATTTCTATTGCATACCCTCATAAGCTATGCTAGAATAACAACTAATCCAAAGGAGAATTTTTATGACTGATTTTAAAAATATGCCAGTATCGAAAAAGTATAAAATGCTTTATCATCTTGCCTATGCTGAGGATAAAGAATCATTACCATTTAAAATCAATGCCGACATCTTAGTTTCAAACTTAACAGAAGAATGTGCAAGAGAAATGATGGTGTCCTATCTTCCTATGCTTCCTTTATTAGAAAATACGGTTCATTTAGAAGATGCTGATTATATTCTTTTTGGGCACTGCTACGCTAGAATTCGTGATATGTCAGGTATCGTCATAAAGGAATTAAAATATATTGATAAACATCGTAAACCGGGTGCCGAAATAATTGTTGTAGGTAAAGCAGCTAATGTTGAAAATTTATTAAATGGAAGTATTGAAAATATTACTTTTTGGGGCGATCGCTTTACGGAAAAATTAGGGAAAAAGTTCGATATGGATATTAAAGAAGAATATCTTGTATATGATGACCGTTTTGATGTTTTAAATATTTGGCCTGTGGATGGTTGCAATAAGCAATGTTCATTCTGCCGTCGTACTTATATGGATATTAAGTTTGAAAGTATTCCCTATGACCAAATTAAGGCTGAATTAGACCACATTAAAAAAACTCATCCTGAGCATCTAAAACATATTAGCTTACGAGCTGAAAACTTAACGGAATATGGACTAGACTTAACTGGTCATCAAGATTTAGCTAAATTAATAAATTTAATTGATAGTTATGATGAAGTTGAAACCATCAGTTTTCCTATAGGTATGTGCATTTCCGAGATTACTCCTGAAATCCTTGATGCCTTGTGTAAGTCTAAGAAAATTGATGTTGTTTATTTAAATATTGAAGCAGGAAGTGATCGCTTATTAAAACTAATTAATAAAGGTCATGATAAAAAGAAATGTTTAGAAGTATTTCATAGACTTAGAGAAGCTCATCCTAATATTTATATTATTTCAAATATTATGATTGGTCTTCCAACGGAAGAATTAATCGATATATATGAATTAGTTGACTTTGTATGTGATCTAGATATTGATTATTTATGGATAAATTACTTTGGTGTAACTGAGAAAATGCCTCTTGCGAAGTTGCCTCAATTAAGTCCACAACTTAGTGAGTATCATTTAAAATTATTTATAAATATGTTAAGAAAAAGAGAAGATAATCCTTTACTTAGATTCGGATATCCGCGCATTTTAGATAAGAGCAAACGTAAGACATATCGTGAGTTACAAAAATTGGCTGAAGAACAAAAATACTATGATAATGGAGTTTCTCTAGGAACAAATAGTACTTTTACTCCAGAATCTAAGAAATTAAGAAAAATTCCAGAATTAAGATTTTAATAATTTACCCAAACAAAAATGACTTTATTAAAAGTCATTTTTTAATTCTTATTCCGTTGGATAAGATAATACAACTGCAGTTTCTTTTTGATCAGCACGATCAACATGTTGTGCTAATTTAAAGTGGTTATTATCTCCAGCAACTACTTGGAATCTATTACTTGCTGTATTACCAGATGATCTAAATTCGATTGTATCAACATTTCTAATTCCTCCGTAGAAGCAATCCCAATATGCTTGTAATACATAATCAGGAACTTGGTCTAATTGATAATTAGAAGCTTTTGCTTGGTTCCATACAGAGAATTGACCTCCATTACCAGCAGATATTATATCATGGAAATTATCTGCATAAGTAAATCTACCATCTTCCATTCTGTTTGCTATACAAGAGAATACAGCTAGACAAGATTGGTAAGTGTTAGCATCCTCCGCATTACCAACATACATAACCTCTAATGCTTCCCATAATGGCATATCATATATTGTATTTCCTGTTGTTAAATGATATCCATAACAGATTTCTTCATTACCTTTATCAGCATTTAAATCTTCATTTAAAATAGTCTCTTCTGGAAGATAAGCAATTTGATTTACTTTTTCCGTAATAGCATCATAAGTTTCAGCATATTCTAAACCTAACTTAGCAGCTTCTTCACCTTCTGCCATAAGTGATTCATGTACTTCTTGAACAGGATCAGGTTCATCAACCCTCTTCAATAATTCAGGATCTTCATCTATTAATTCTTCTTGAACAATATCTTCTTTACTATCAGTGTTTTCTTTACCTTCGTCTTCAGGTTGTTCACCTTCAAGTTGCTCTCCTTCATCTTCAGGTTGTTTGCCTTCGTCTTCAGGTTGTTTGCCTTCGTCTTCAGGTTGTTCGCCTTCACCTTCAGGTTGTTCACCTTCAGGTTGTTCTCCTTCAGGTTGTTCGCCTTCACCCTCAGGTTGTTCTCCTTCAAGTTGTTCTCCTTCACTCTCAGGTTGTTGTTCACCATCAATTTGTGCACTTTCTATATCTTGGCTTTCTTCAAATTCGGCATCTTCTGATAATTCTAAATTTTCTGCTCCAAAAGTTATTGCCTCATCAAAGGTATAACCTTCACTATAACCTTCAGCCATATCTTTAATTAAAGTATCATAATTTACGTCATCACCTGTTGACATAGCCGCCATAGCATAAGTAGTATATGATCCACGCTCATTTCCCCAAGTCATTTCATTTTCTTGACTAACACTCGTATTATTAGACAATAAATTAGTTGTTAATTTAGGTAAAGAAGTCGCGAATACTGCAACTAGTATTGCACCAGCAGCAACTAAACCTCCGAAAATCTTTTGCTTAGGAGTTAATTCTGTTACTTTTTTCTTTAAATTTAAATATCTATAGTAAGATTGTAAAAATTTAAATAACTCATCTTTATATTTACGATCTACCAAATATACATCTTTCTCAGGATCATTACCCATTATTATCTTTGTTGCATGAGTAATTTCCTTTGAAGTTAATCTATTAATTCTATTTAAGTACATTTTTTCAATTACATCATCTTTCTTTGATGCTAATTTCTTTAATCCACTTAATTTACTAATACCTAACTTACTTAATGCACTTAATTTATTTAATCCGGCTTTACCTACTTCACCTAATTTGTTTAATTTTGTTTTACTAAATTCACCTAATTTACTTGCTTTACTTATTGCAAATTGTTTGATTACATCAAATTTCTTTGGTTCATCAGTACCTTGATTCTTATCTTTCTTTCTCCAGAATCTTTTCTTTTTAGGTTTTTCTTCTTTAATTGTTTCTTTTGCTTCTTTTGCTTCTTTTTCTTCAAGATCTTCAATTTCTAAAGCATTATCCGTATTTTTTGAGTGTCCCCATTCAAAGTCGGACATTTTCAAACTATTACTTGCTTTATCTTTAATTTGAAGCATATGTTTAATACCAGAAATACTTGATTCACAATATTTGAATGTCTTAACATCAACTCTATTTATTGTATACGTCTTTTTTCCACGATGAACTTCTACAGTATCACCAAATAAATTACGTTTTAGAATTTTTTGTATTAATTCTTCTAGATAATCTTTTCTTTCTTCAGTAGAAAGTTTATTCATATAAGCTTTATCAACTTGATACTTATGTTGAACAGCCATTTCTCTCATTTCAATTTTATAAAGCTTACTTGCTTCATAATAGCCTTTTTCCGCAATGTTGAATATCGCTTCATCGGCAACATCAATTGTATAAACTTTAGAACCAATATTTCTTCTAACTACATGTTTCTTATTATTGGAATTTACAATACTAAATAAGATATCTAAATAGAAATCCATCTTTTCTTTGTTGCTCTTCTTAGTAATTTCAGCTTCTCTAATAGCAACAACTTTAGCTTCCTCTATCTTTTTAGAACAATCTTCTTCATATTCTTTCTTCGCATTTTCAAACTCCATATAACAAGTTTTAAATACTTCTATATCATTTTTATTAACTTTTTGGCTTAATCTATCTATGGTAACTAATTCCGCATCATCTCTTAAAGGCACTTTTCCAATTTCTAACAATAAACTTGCAAAATAATCAGCTCTTTTTTCGGAATCTAAACTTTTTACTTTATCATAATCAATTGTAACAGTTGGAGTAGTTAAGGCTTTTAATTCCTTCTTAGCCTTTGTAAACTCACGATAAGATGCGATAAATAAACTAGCATATTTCTTATCAACTGTACATGATTTATTGCCATAAGGAACTTTTACAGCTTCTGTCTTAGGGAATCTTGCAATCTTCTTCGCTAAAGTATTGAAGTATTCCATCTTCTCTTCTAATGTTTTTCCTTCAACTCTCTTAGCTAATACCCTAGATACATCGAATTCATTATAGCAAGTTTTAAACATTTCTTCATATTCAGGCAATACAAAACATTTTTGAGAACCTGCCATTACAACCACACAATTATCTGCATTTTCGGATATTTTCGCGATTTGTTCAGCAAGATTATCAAAATATTCCGCTCTAGCTGCTAAGTCTAAAGCATCGGCCTTTTTAAAATCAATTTTTAGTTCCACATTTTTAACCATATAAATCCCCTTTATTGAGTTTTTTTCTTTCATATATATATACGAAATTACAATTCACCCATATATAGGCGGTTATTTTACTACATTTGCTTTTATTTGTCAAATTTTTTCAAAAATTTTCTCTTATATCTGCATATGGAATCAATATTTGCTAAAATAACTATTAAATTATGCTATAATTAAACAAAAGAGAGTGTGATTTTTTATGGCAATTAAGGTAAGAGTGCAAAATAATGGAATAGGCGAAGAATTACAAGCTAAACTAGGAGCAGTAGGTCTAGAAATCGTCTTCGAAGAAGAAGACAACAAGCAACAAGAACCTAAGGATAAAAAGGGAAAAGATAAAAAGAAAGATTAAAAAGTATATCTTTATAGATATCTTTTTATTTGCATATAACTTAAGAATAGTATTTTATATTGTAATTATAATATATAATATGGTACACTTGACAATAGTGAGGAGCATGGATATGTCGGTAAAGAGCAACAAGAAAATATTAGATGATATGATGAATAAATACCATTTGACCAAAGAGGAACAAGAAGAACTTTGGCATTCTATTAAAGATATCTTTAATCACAAAGAATTCCAACGTCGTATGTCTCCTGATTTTCCTCATCATGATAAAATAAATCTTGGTGAGCATATATTAGAAGACACCATAGTAACATATATCTTATCTAAAAAAGTAAAAAAATCGGATTATAACTTAGATTTAGCTTTAAAAATATCTATGTTTCATGACTTTTATATTGAACCATGGCAAAATAACCTAAAAAATAAAAATAATAAGTTTCATAATAAACATGGATTTAGACACCCAATTGAAGCCATTGTTGCAGCCATAACCTATTTTCCTGAATATTTTAAAGATATTGATGAAGCTAAAATCATCATTGATGGAGTACTTCATCATATGCACCCCTTTCCTGTTCGCCTAGTTGAGTTAACGGAAAATAATGTAATGGAACTAAATAACTGGGATCAATTCTTAGAATTAGATTTACAACTTGCCGCTACTATGTGTGTATGCACTTCCCGCAATAAAATAGGTAAATATTCCTTTTCCCGAAGTCTATTTAAAGAGGGAAGGGTCATGTCTAAAGCCGATAAAATCGTATCTAAGCTAAATATGAAGGAAAGCAGTATAGCTGGAATAATCGCCCTTGTAAGTGGCAAAAATAAGAATTTAAGCAAATAAAAAGTCGTAAAGACTTTTTTTATTATTCTAAAATTTTGTCAATTCTTAAAAAAAATAATTGACAAGTGTTTTAATTACACATATACTTAAAATAGAAG
>CAMWQX010000029.1 GCA_947176475.1 uncultured Bacillota bacterium | reverse complement strand
TTATAGGAGGTGAAATAACCTCTAAATTTGCAAAAGTGTACATTTGTTCGCAAAAAGTGTTGACAAACAAAATTAGAGTTGTTAAAATTAAAATGTAAAAGATAAGGAGAACAAGATGAAAACAAAAGAAATAAATAAAGAAACAGATAAAGATAAAGCATTAGAGCAAGTAATGGCAGAAATTGAAAAACAATTTGGTAAAGGTGCTATTATGAAACTTGGTAGTGAATCGCATATGGAGATAGAAACGACACCAAGTGGATCTTTATCATTAGACATCGCTTTAGGAGTAGGAGGGTTTCCTAAAGGAAGAATTATAGAAATATTTGGACCTGAATCTTCTGGTAAAACAACTATTGCTTTACAAGCGGTAGCTGAAGTACAAAAGACGGGTGGAAGAGCAGCATTTATTGATGCTGAGCATGCTTTAGATCCTGTTTATGCGAAGAACTTGGGAGTTAATTTAGACGAGTTATTATTATCGCAACCAGATACAGGAGAACAAGCATTGGAAATTTGTGAGGCTTTAGTTCGCAGTAATGCTGTATCAATAATCGTAATTGACTCAGTAGCGGCTTTAGTTCCGCAAGCAGAAATAGAAGGTGAGATGGGAGATTCTCATGTGGGATTACAAGCAAGATTAATGAGTCAAGCTTTGCGTAAGCTTTCAGGTATTATCAATAAGACAAATACGACAGCAATATTTATCAATCAGTTACGTGAAAAAGTTGGTGTTATGTTTGGTAATCCGGAGACAACAACTGGTGGTAGAGCATTAAAATTCTATGCTTCTGTTCGTTTAGATGTTCGTCGTGGTGAACAAATTAAGATGGGAGATTCCGTAATTGGTAATAAGACTTCTATTAAGGTTGTTAAGAATAAAGTAGCTCCACCATTTAAGGTAGCAACAGTTGATATCATGTATGGTGAAGGTGTATCTTATGAAGGTGAATTAGTAGATTTAGCTGCCGAAGTAGATGTTATTGAAAAAAGTGGTGCTTGGTATTCGTACAATGGGGAGAAAATTGGACAAGGTAAAGAGAATGCAAAAATATTCTTAAAGAATAATCCAGAAGTAGCAGCAGAAGTTGAAGCCCAAATAAGAGAACATTATAATATTAAAGATGGTGAATAAAAATCATCTTTTTTTGTGGTAGTATTAGTTAAAACTTTAATTGTAAACTATGTTATAATATCAATTAAAGGAGATAGATGTTGTGGATTTTAAGGTTGAAAAAGAAGTATTAGATTTAGGAATGAATGTAGCAATTGTTGTTATTAAGGGAATGACTAATTGTAAGAATAACGATGAATTTAATAAATATAGAGATAGAGTTTTAAGTGAGATAAGGAATAATTTAACGGAAGAAAAAATAACCAATGATGAAGTGTTAAAAGGCTTTTGGATGCTACATGAGAGAATTGGCAAGACTAGTAAGCATGATATGTCTTCGCCAGAGAATTTATTGAATATGTTTTTAAGAAATGGCAGTTTACCTAGTATTAATTTGATTGTTGATATTTATAATTTGGTATCAGTTATGACGAGATTGGCATTGGGTGCTCATGATTTAGATAATATTAGTGGTAATGTTAGTTTAAGGCTTACTAATGGTTCAGAAAACTTTTTACCAATAGGTTATAGCAAAATTAAACCAATAAGCAAGGGCGAATATGCTTACGTAGATGATGCAAATGATGTCTTATGTAGAATGGAAGTAAGACAAGTAGAAAAAACAAAGGTTATGGAAAATACAAGTAATTGTATGTATATAATTCAGGGAAATGAAAATACAAGTAATGAGCAAATAAAGAAAGCCGTAGATTTGCTTATAGAATTGACCTTAAAATATTGTGGGGGTCAAGAGGAAATAATATATAAACAATATTAGGGATTGGGATTAAAAAATTATATATTTTTTATTGTAAAAACGATATAAATATTTTATAATGTATTTAATGATAGGGTGTTGATTATGAAGAAGGATATTTCGTCAAATGAGATAATTTATATGATTGCCATCTTTATGATGCCAATTGTAACATTTATAGGAGTAACTAAGTTACAGACTGATATTATTAATATTTCGGATGTCATTAAAATAGGAGCTAGTGATTATAATACTTTATTTTTAGGAGATATGATATTATTTATCACTTGTTGGGTAGCTTTATTCGTCTCTTATGTTTTGTATCGCAATAATATTAAGTTGGCTCAATGTTTGATATTTATTGGTTCAATTGTATATTTAATCTATAATATTAACTTAGCAATTAATTCATATGGTTCAATATCAAGTATTATAAATCCACTTATCGTGCTTACTACTTCTTTATATGCCTTATGTAAGCCCATAAAAAAAGAATTGAGTATTGTTCCAGTGGTTAAGGCAGAAAAAAAGGTAGAAGATTCTCCTATCGAAATAGTTGAAGAAGTAAGTATTGAAGAAGTTATAAAAAAAGAAGATACAGCTAAAAGTGAAGAAGTTATAAAAGAAGTAAAAGAAAAAAAACAAGAAAAGACACAAAATGTTAAAAAAAATCCGGCAAAAAAGCCAAATAATAAGAAGAAAAATAATCAAAAAAAGCAAGATACAAAGAGTGATAAATAACAACTATCACTTTTTTTATTGTAAAATTTGGGGATATAACTTATAATTGATATATAGGAATGATTTCGTTTTGAATGTTTTCTATAAAAATAAATATGATGGAGGAGAATATGGATTTTAATGCAATGTCCGTGATTACTCTTCTTATTGGTCTTGTCGTAGGTGTGGGAGGTGCTGTTGCACTAACATTCCTTTTAGGCAATAATGCCGGAAGAAAAGCTGAAAAATTATTAAATGACGCGAAAAAAGAAGCTGATAAACACAAACGTGATAGTTTATTGGAGCTTAAAGAGGAAAGTTTTAAACTAAAACAAGAAACAGAAAAGGAAATTAAAGAAAAAAAGGCAGAAATAGCATCTAGTGAAGAACGTCTTTTACAAAGAGAAAAGTCTTTAGATAAAAGAGAAGAGATGCTACAGAATAGAGATAATCTTCTAGAACAAAAAGATAATAATTTAAGTGCTTTACAAAAACAAGTCCAAGAGAAGGAAAGTAAGATGGACGAACTTCTTAAGGAAGAAATGGAAAAATTAGAGACAATTGCCAAGTTCTCTAAAGAAAAAGCTCATGATTTAATCATGAAACGTGTCGAAGCAGAAATGGACACAGAAATTAATGAATATATAAAAGAAAAGGAAGCAGAAGCTAAGTTAGAAGTGGATAATAAAGCTAAGAGTTATTTAGTAAATGCCATGGAAAAGTATTCCAATGATGTTACGAATATTCAAACTGTTTCCACAATCTCTTTACCTAATGATGAGATGAAAGGTCGTCTTATTGGTAGAGAAGGTAGAAATATACGTACAATAGAGTCAGTTACGGGAGTTGATTTGATTATTGATGATACTCCAGAAGCGATAGTTATTTCATCTTTCGATCCTTATCGAAGAGAAATAGCTAAACAAGCAATCGAGACTTTAATTAAGGATGGAAGAATTCATCCAACACGTATTGAAGAAATATATGAAAAAACTTGTAAAGATATGAATGTCCGTGTTACGGAAATAGGTCGTGATGCGGTATATCAATTAGGTCTATCAAAGATGGATCCAGCATTAGTAAATTATATTGGTAAGTTAAACTTCCGTACTAGTTATGGACAAAATGCCTTACAACATTCGATTGAAGTTGCCAATTTAGCTGGTTTAATGGCTGCTGAGTTAGGGGAGAATGTTCAACTTGCTAAGCGTGCAGGTTTATTACATGATATTGGTAAATCAATAGATTTTGAAATTGAAGGAAGCCATGTCGATATCGGTGTTGATATTGCGAAAAAGTATCATGAAGATGAAGTAGTTATTAATTCAATAGCAAGTCATCATGGAGATACTGAGCAAACAAGTATTATATCTTGTTTAGTGCAAATTGCCGATACACTTAGTGCAGCAAGACCGGGAGCTCGTAATGACTCAATGGAAAACTATGTTAAACGTCTTGAACAATTAGAAGGAATTGGTAATTCATTTGAAGGTGTTGATAAGAGTTATGCAATGCAAGCTGGTCGTGAGATTCGTGTAATCGTTAAACCTGATCAAATAGATGATTTAACAAGCTATAAGATGGCTCGTGAAATAAAAGAGAAGATTGAAGCTGAGATGCAATATCCTGGTACAATCAAAATCACAGTTATTCGTGAGACAAGAGCACAAGAAGAAGCAAAATAATGCTTCTTTTTTTATGGCGATTATGCTAGAATTTAGATAAGGTGATTTTATGAAATGTCCTAATTGCCATGGAGAAATAGATGATAATTTAATTACTTGTTCAATGTGTGGGTATATTCTTAATTATGATAAATTAGATGTTGATAAGGATTTAGATAAGTCTAGTCGCATTCTTTTTTTGATTAAACAAAATTTATTATTTGTAATAAAATTGGCAGTACTTTTTTTAGTTGCTGGCTTTACTTTATTTATTACCGTTATGGGGCTGAGTGATCCTAATACGAGTGTCGATAGTAAAGCATTTATTGCCCCTATTTTAATTGCTATAGTAGCGATAGTTTTAATAATCGTCGTGATAAAGGGAAAAAGGAAATGGTGATGATATGGATATTTATTGGATATTGTTACTAGTAGCTGGAGCAATGATTATGGCTAGAGTTATTTTTAGGATAATTACAAGACATTATGAACAGACAGTTGGTGAAATAGTTGATTTTCATACAGAAACGTATTATAGGGATGGTCATACTTCTTATCGACATAAGCCGATAGTTGAGTTTTTTGCAAAGGGAAAGACATATAGATGTGTTAAACCAACATTTTATTACAGCAGTGTTCCCGAATGGGATAGATCACTTATTAAGAATACATATCGCGACTATGTTAAAGTTAGGTATAATCCGAATGATCCACGTAAGAGCTATTGTTTAATTACTCTTAAAGATTTTAAATATAATATAATTATGGTAATTCCTGCAATATTGCTTGTATTAATTATCTTTTTGTATGAGTGGCTTCATAGTTGATAATTATTAAAAATAAAACTTCACATTATTGTGAAGTTTTTTCATACATATTGAATTCGTCAGTAAAATATTCATCAGTCATTCCCGAGATATAATCGATGACTTTACGAGCTGTGCTTGTCGAATCTAAATATTCTTTATCCATACAGTTTAGATATATGGTATAAATGCGTGTATCTTTTTCTTCATTTTCGATAGAATTATAGAGATACTCGAATAATTTATTAAACATATAAGAGATATGTTCAATTTCTTCATCCGTATTAGCTAAGTCATAGATGTGTTTATAATTGAATTGTTTTAAATCTTTAACAGCGTTATAAATCTCTGGGGACATCTTAATATAATTTTTACCAATAGAATTCTTGATAATATCAGTAGTAATATGACTTATTATATCAGTATTATTATTTCCTAAGATTTTTTTAATACTTTCAGGTATTTCTTTTTCATCAAAAACACCTAGTCTTACAGCATCTTCAATATCTCGTCCAAGATAACCAATGATGTCGCTTATTCTTACAACACATCCTTCTAAAGTCATAGGAATTAAAGCTTTAGCATGTTTAGGATCAGTGTAGCACTTTTCATAATCCATTAAGAATTCTTCTTTAGTTTTAGGTTTTGGTTTATATAAGTCTTGCATAAATTCACCATTGTGGCAAAGAATACCATCAAGAGTTTGTACAGTTAAATTCATACCCTTACCATTATTTTCTAAAAACATTAAGTTTCTTACTGATTGAACATTGTGCATAAAATGACAGTTGTCATAGCGCATAGAAATATCATCTAAGATTCTTTCTCCTAAGTGGCCGAAGGGAACATGTCCGATGTCATGACCTAGAGCTTGAGCTTCAATTAAGTCTTCATTTAAAGATAAGGCTCTTCCAATGGTACGAGCTATTTTACTTACCAATTGGACATGAATGATGCGTTTAGAAATATGATCATTTTGTTTATTAGAAAATACTTGAGTTTTATCGATGTACCTAGTATATGACAAACTATAGATGATACGATCAATATCTCTGAAGTAATTAGGTCTTATGTCTTCGGAAAGATTGCCATATATTCTTATAGCTTCACTGTCACGACAAGCATAAGGAGAGAAGTGTTCTTCGTTTTTTAGCATTATTTTTTTTAAATCCATAATATCACCTAGATAAATTATATCCTATAAAAAAATATTTTTGAAGAGTTCTTTTATAAATTTATTAAGTTCATCAAGCGAGTTGTTAATTTCTTTACGAAAGTATTTAATTATAAGATCCATGCAACCATCAGTAAAGAAGGTTACTTTTAAAATTAAATCCGCATGATTAGAATTTATAAGAGCTTCTTGCAAAGTTTTATTGATTAAAATATTTAGACGACTAGAAAATAGGAGAGGTTCATTGCTAGATAGCATAGTAGAATAGATAGTTTCATTTTTTTTAATGTAGTCAAATATCTGATCTAAATAATTATAGACATCAGGAATACTTTGGATTTGTTTAAGGGTGCTGTTAAGCATTTCTAAAGTTTCATTTTGAATATCTTGAGCAACGTCATAGATAGAATCATAATGGGTATAAAAACTGGAACGGGTGATGTCAGCACGTTTAACTAATTCAGTTACAGTTATACTTGATAGACTTTTCTTTTCAGCCACTAATTCGGCGAAGGTTTCTTTGATTAATTTGTTGGTTTTTCGCGATGAAGAGTTTAAGTTTTTGACTTTCATAATTATCTTCCTTTCAATAGGGATTATAACATTATTTATACAATGTTTAAATATTTACAGTGTAAAAATAGACAATTATTTTGATATTGTCTAAATTTGGACACTAGGTCTTTTTTTGTACTATTAAAGAATGTTATAATAGCATATAATTCAATATGTTTGGAAGAAAGAAGCAAACAGGAAAGGGTGTATGAAAATGAGAAAAATAACAGACTTTATTGTTGAACATCGCTATGCCATTTTAGTCATATTTATAATACTTTCTGGTGTGGCTTTATATGTATCAACAAAGGTCAATATTAATTATGATATTGCAGAGTATTTACCGGAGACTTCGGAAACACGCATGGGTATGGACATTATGAATGATAAGTTTCCTGAACTTGAGGAAAGTTCTTTAAATATCATGTTTAAAGGTTTAAGTGAGGAGGAAAAAAACAAGACACTTGAAGAATTGAAGACGATTAAGAATGTAGCAAGTGTTGATTATGAGACAAATGAGGATTATAACAAAGATGAGTATACTTTGTATGTCGTGAATGTGGATGCTGTAAGCGATTCTAAAATGGCTGAAGAAATATTTAATACTTTAAAAGAAAAGTATAAAGATAAAGAAGTGTATTATAGTGGATCTATTGCTAATGCCAATCAAGAAGTATTAAATATATGGGTTATTTTACTTGCTGTAGGAGCAGCAATGATTATCCTTATTATTATGTGTGAATCGTATGTTGAACCTTTCTTATTCTTATTTTCTATTCTTTTGGGAGTAGGTTTGAATAAGGGAACAAATATAATGTTTGAAACAGTTTCAAATATAACTAATTCGATAGTAGCTATTTTACAAATGGCTTTATCAATGGATTATTCGATTATGTTAATGAATAGGTATAGTCAAGAAAGAGAGAAAGAAAAGAATAAAGTTAAAGCAATGAAGAATGCTTTATATAATGCTTTCTTGAGTATTTCAAGTAGTTCAGTTACAACGATTGTTGGTTTACTAGCCTTAGTATTTATGAGTTTCACTATTGGTAGGGACTTAGGATTTGTGCTTGCTAAGGGTGTATTATTTAGTTTAATATGTATATTCACATGTTTACCAGGTTTAATTGTCATGTGTGATGGACTTATTAATAAGACTAAAAAGAAATCTTTAAATATAAAGTTGGACTTATTAGGTAAATATAGTTATAAAATGCGTTATGTAATGCCAGTTATTTTTATTGCTTTATTTATTGGATCTTTTATAATTAAAGGAAGTCTTTCTATTGAATATACGGGAAGTGAAAATGATAAAGTAGGTACAGTATTTAAAGAAAATAATCAGATGGCTTTAATATATAAGAATGATTATGAAGAAAGTGTTTCCAAGCTTTGTAAAAAATTAGAAGATGATGAGAATATTTCAAGCGTCTTATGCTATGGAAATACCATTAATGAAGCGTTGACTTATGATGAGTTAAATAAGAAATTATCAGATTTAGGAGTAGATACAAGTATTGATGAATATTTGTTAAAAATTATCTATTATAATTACTATAATAAGAAAAATAATGTAACTT
>CAMWQX010000028.1 GCA_947176475.1 uncultured Bacillota bacterium | reverse complement strand
TTTTTAAAGGAACAATATCTACCGTCTTTAAATTAGTATACATTAATCGCGTATTTTCTTCTCCGACATAAGCTTCAATAGTTTCAAGTAGCGGTTCTATAATCTTAACTATCTCTCTTTTTATAGCCTCATTTCGATCATTCAAAGAAGCATTATCTAATAAACATTCCTTATCAATAATATAACCATCATATTTCGAAATAGACTCTAATTTAAACTTTACTAATTTATTCGCTTTATCTCTTTGATATGCTGGCCATACAACCAAACTACTAATACTGACACCAAAACACAAAAAGCTAATTAACCTTAATATAATAATCGTTAATTCTATATTTACCATCCCATCACTCCAATATTATTTAGCAATACCCCCATAATTCAAATCGTTTTCATAATACCCAAAATCATCTAAGTACTCATCATCGTTTTGTAAAGATTCCTTAACCATTCTTTTTTTCTCGCGTTTTAATGCCTTAGCTGTTACTTCTTTTTGCTTTATAATACTTTCAAATTTCTCTAATTTTTCCGAACTAGGATTACTTTCAATAAAGTATCTATATAATTCCATTTCCACATTAACCATTTCAAGCGTTACACCTTTTTCGTAACCATGCTCATATATGTCTATTTTATCTAAGCTAAGAATAATACTAATCATCCTATCATACGGAATAAATCTCTCCATATAGTGAATAAAACCAGGTAAATCATGACCAAAATAAAACTTTTCCATTTCCTTCGGATCATCAAAGAAGAGTTCCAATAATTTCGCAATATTGACGAGATTTTCATATCTACTATTCTTATCTTCCCCAAATATTTGAAATGTCAAATACTCCGTATATCCTTCATTTAATCCAATTCCAATTTCGGCACATTCATCCTCCGCTGCCTGCGAAAATCCACACTGCACCTCTTTTCTCACTTCATCATAAAAAGAGGAAGCTACATGTAATAATTCGTGTCCAAGACTCGAAACTTCTCTATATAATATCTTTTTTTCCGTTGGTCTCCAAACACCCGTAGTTCCATGCCTTAACTTACTTTTTTCTAAAGTTGTCGATTTTAAATTAGTATATAATAACTTTAAATTTTCTTCTCCTACATAATTTGCAATCTTTTCTATATAAGGAAATAATATCTTTAAATCACTGCGATTTTCCACTTCTACCTTACATAAAGCTGCATTATCTAAAAACTTCTCTTGACTGATAAGATAGCCATCATACTTAGAGATAGCCTGTAAAGCATACTTGTATTCTTTTTTTACGCGATACTTTACTGCTGCTGGCCAAACAAAAGTAACCCCTAGATTTGCGCTAGTAAGTAAAATAGTTATGCCCATAATAAGTTCTAACGTATCCATCTTATCACCTATTTTAATTTTAACATTAATTTACTTTCTTATAAAAGATTTATTACGCATATATGTCAACTAAAAAATGGCTTAAGCAGCCATTTTTAATTTATTTTCCTCTGGAGCATCAATTACTTCTGTACTTTCCATAATTTGCGTAAGTTCACTACGCATTTCCTCCATAGCTTGTTCATTCCTTTTTATTTCTTCGTGCAGCTGTTCGTTGCGCGCCTCGAATGCTGTAAGTAAAGTATTAATATAACTTATTTTATTTTTATTTTTCATAACTACACCTCTTCACGAGTTACTATTATATATCAACTATTTCACCTTTGCAACTAAACTTGATGAATTTGTTATACTTTCTGCAATTGTCATCATATCTTGGCTATTTAAAGTATTGCTTGTAAGGTAATAATCTACTCCATTACTTGTCCAATAAAGTGAATTACTTGTTAAAGCTCCTACACTATCACCTAATAATAATGGTTCACCACTGACGGGAATAATCTCCATTTCCGTATTCTTAACCGAAACTTCCTCTACTAGAATAAATGGATCAACTCCCGCAAAAGTTAAGATTACACGATTACCATTATCCGTTGTAACCGTATCTTTACTTGAAAGATAGGTATCTGTTGGAACATATAATGGATAAATTATTTCATCTAACATATTACTTGTATTCTTTGTCGTTGTATCTTTAGTACATTCTTTTTTGCAATTGGCATCTTCATTACACTCACTTATACAACTTTCCTCTTTTTTCTTCTTTTCATCTTCTTTTTTCTTATCATCTTCTGAAGTTTCCGTTATATAACTATCTAAAGAAAAGTATTCATCATTAAATTTTGGACTATAATTAATATCATTTATTTTTACTTCTAATATTGTCGATTCTGTTTCATCCTTAACTGCCACATTAGTTATATTGAATTTCTTATCCGTTGTAATTACTTCATTATCAAGCTTTGCATTGTTGGGATAATTAACTTTCGCCTTTATGACATAATTATCCTTTTCTTCCGTAATTGTTGCCTCATTATCTTTATTTAAGTCATCTACTAAGGATCCTAAAAGATAAGCTTGTGATGAATTATTTGGCCATTCACTTTGAAATCTAAAACTCTTATTCAAGTTCGGTGTAATAACATAAACCCCATCTTTATTCTTTAAAATAACTTGTTCATGATTACTTACTGTATTAACCAAAGACACTTTATAAAATTCATTATCTTTAACTCCCACACGCAAATCATAAGTAAATTCATCCTCATTGCTAATAAGCTTCATCGTCCCTGTTAATTCATAACTTTCCTTTTTGCTGTTATAGTCCTTAAAATTCTTAAGATTATCTGTCGTATTTTTCATACATCCCGTCAAAAGAAAAACAAACAGAAACATTACTACTACTTTTTTCATCTAACCATCTCCTAATAACAAAATATGTCCTATTTTTTAAAATATTAATAAACATGTATAATATTTACTCATTTTACTCACAATATTAATGGATACGGAGGGAGATACATGAATACATTACAAAAAGTATGTTTAGTCATTACTATTGTAGGTGCACTAAACTGGGGATTTATCGGTCTTTTAGATATAAACATTATCACGGCAATATTTGGAACTGAATCTATGATTGCCCGTATTATATATTCCCTAGTTGGATTAACAGGTCTTATCAATGTTGGTATTTTGTTTACCCATCTAGACGAAGATTAATTAAAAGGACTATCTTGTCCTTTTTTTAATTGACTAAAATAACCTCTAATGCTAGAATACTAACTAAATTCAAAGGAGATAGTATGAAAGTATTAGTTTACAATAAAGGTTGTATAAGAGAAGATATTGCCGCCAGAAGACTTCGAAGTGATATTGTTTTAAATGGTCATGAAAAAAATTATAACTTTCGCGAAGCTGATGTTATTGTCTATATTACCTGTGCTGGTTTAGGAGAGGCCATTACCGAGTGTCTTGAAGAGATTGAATTATTTATTCAAGGCAAAAAGGAAGATGCTACTTTAATAATCACTGGTTGCTTAACTAAAATACCAGAAATTATGGAATGGTACAAAGATGAAAAAAACGTCAAAATCATTAACAACATCGATTTTGTTATTCCCGTTTTAAACTTCATTAATGATGAGAACAAAAGAAATACTATCAAAACAAAATTGGCATCTCGCACTCGTCTATTTTTCGATAATACAGCTCATATTCAATTCTTTTTATGTAATGGGTGTCTAAATAATTGCAGTTTTTGTAAGACTAATTATCTAAATGAACCATTAACTTCTATTCCCTATGAAATAGCCTTAAAACACCTACAAGACATGATTAAGATGGGTACTAAATCCATAACTCTAAGTGGTGAAAATCTAGCTCTTTATGGTATTGATTTATATCATAAACCTATGCTTCATAAATTTATTCATGATTTAAGCGAGACACCTGGACTTATGTATTTAACCATCAATGAACTAGCACCACAAAATATGTATCTTGAACTTTTACAAGAATTAGTTACTAATAAAAAAGTTGTAAACGTAGGAATTCAATTAGAAACAGCTGATAACCGTTTGCTTGAAGCAATGAACCGCCACTATACTCTTGATGAGTTTGACGCCATCGTAACTCCATTAAAAAAAGCTGGTAAATACATCAATACCGTCTTAATAGGAGGCTTTCCTACTGAAACTTATGAAGATATGGATAGAACTATTAATTACTTGCGCGATAGAGGTATAGCTACTGAACTTATTTGTCGCTATAGTGATTTTGACCTTCTTCCATCTCATGACTTACCTCAATTAAGTAAACGCGAAAAAACAAGACATTGTATATACCTAAGAGATGCTATAAAAGGAGTCAATCGTGCTTGCTTAGAGGAAAAAATTTTTGATACTAAAAACGCTATTGTATACGGTAAAGAGAATAATAAAATTTATCTAAAGAATTTTCATCTAGGTTATTCTCTAAAAAAAGAACATCAAGACTTAGAAATTGGTGATATTGTTACTACTCCGGCGCTAAAGTTAGTTCAAGAGAAAAAATGCAAAATGCGTTATGAATATAGATACTAAAAAAAGATATTCATTTGAATATCTTTTATCTTGGAAGAATAATTTCTCCATCCACATACTTAATTTCTTTAGCTGAAGGATGATCATTTAATCCTGGCATCGTAATAACTTTACCGAAATAGACGATTATAAGCTTCGAGCCATTCTTAACTTCCACATCCGTAAGTTGCATCGTATAATTAGTTGGATAACCTAACTTTTTCTTATCATCACTTATACTATATTGGGTTTTAGCAACACAAATGGGATATTTATATTTATCTAACTCATTAATCTTACGCATCAATTCTATCGAGCAAGTAAAGCCATCGGCATGACAAATCTTTTTAACATAATTATCTATCTTATTATATAAAGTATCCTCTAAATCATATAGATATTTTATTTTTGGCACATCATTAAATTTTATTACTTCATTAGATAAATCTAATGCTCCAACTCCCCCATCTTGGAAGACTGTATTAACCGTAAATGGGACATCTAAAGCGTTACAATAATCCCTAACATATAAAATATCATCATTATCATCATCTTCAAATCTATTTAAAGTAACGACAATATTTTTGTGCATAAGTCTTAAGTTTTCGACATGCACTCGCAAATTCTCAATCCCCTTTACGATATCTCCTTCGCCATTATACTTTAAAGCGCGAATCGTCGTAACAAGAACAATGCAAGCTAAGTTTATCTTACTATCTCTTGATAAGATATCCATAAATTTGAATGCTCCCGCATCAGCACCAAATCCCGCTTCCGTAATAACATAATCTGCTAAATTAGTTGATGTTGATAAAGAGATAAGAGATGAACATCCATGGGCAATATTGGCAAAAGGACCACCATGAACTAAAGCTCCATTACCTTCAAGTGTTTGCACAAAATTTGGTTTAAATGCTTGAATAAGTAAGGAAAGTACAGCATCGGTTATTCCTAATGCACTAACATACACTGGCAATAACTGTGAATTATAGCCAATAATAATATTATCAAGACGCATTTTTAAATCTAATATATTTTTAGAAAGGCATAAAATCGCCATTAATTCACTAGCTGCTGTAATATCAAAGTGTTCATTTCTATCTTTAAGTTTAATATTTCTTAAAGCCCTATCGTTCATATCCATACATCTGTTAAATGTCACTTCGCGAATATCTAATTTATTATCATGAAATATTTCATTATCAATTGCTGCACTTATTAAATTATTAGCTGATGTTATAGCATGAAAATCCCCCGTAAAATGTAAGTTAATCTCAGCTTCTGGTAAAATTAAAGCTTTTCCTCCACCAGTTGCTCCTCCTTTAAAACCAAATACAGGTCCCATTGAAGGTTCTCTTAAATTCACTAAAGATCTTTTATTTAATAAATTAAGGGCATCATTTAATCCAATGGCAACAGTCGTCTTACCTTCTCCATACTCTGTTGGATTAGTTGCTGTTACTAAAACGACTTTACCCTTGCCAAAAGTTGTTATCGGATTTACTTTCCCCATATAGTTTCCATATTGAATTATTTCATCAATATCATACTTTTTCATAACCTCGCAAATATTCTTCATGACCATCAATTCCTTTTTTTAATCTCTATAATACCACAAAAAAAGAATTATTACTAATTCTTTTCTACTACATACATCTTATTATCCTTATTTATTACAATTATTTCCCCAGTAGTATCATACCCTAATTCTACAGAATAACTCCAAGAAAGTCGAAATTTATAAGAATCATACTCCTTATTTTCGCTTTCTATCTTATATTTACTCTTTTCGACATTATTGACTGTGACACTCTTAACTACGGGTAATTGTTGAGTTCTATCGCCATTGGTATTATCTTCTACATATTTATAGATAGTATCTGTAACATTATCTTTATAATTATCTAATGCCTTATTATAGACAAAATCCACTCCACCTATATCATATTTATTAATTTTATTCTTAATCGTATATAAATCAATTACAAAGAGTTTAGCTACACTAGCAGCATACTCATCATAATTAATCGATCCGCCCTCTAAGTTTTCTCTTAGTTTATTAAACTCTTCACGATAAAGATCGGTATCACTATCATCTATATATATACCATATCCCGATATAACTACTTCATTTTTCTTTAAAACCTTTGGCTTATCTTCCGAAGATGAATCCGCAAGCAACTTATAAGCCCCAAATCCAATTAAAGAAATAACGACTATAATTATAAATGTAAATATTCCAATTCTAACACCATTAGACATTTCTTTTTTCTTTTTATTCTTCTTTTCCATTATTAGCTCCAATTCTAGATCCTGCTTTCTCAATTAAATCGTAGACAATAATATCATTAGAAAGACTTAATATCTGTTCTGTATATTTCTTTCTCGTTTCAATATAATCAGCATCAATCGTCTCTGTACCAAATATACGACTCTCATTCTTTGAATTATAATAATACATCTTATCGGTTAAGAAATTACCATTCGGGAACACGACTGTATTCTTATTCTTTATTTCAAATATATCATGACCTAAGGCATACTCATTTTTTATTCCTAACATATTTGACAATGTTGGTAATACATCTATCATCCCCATTGGATAAGATACTTTACCCTTTATATCATTATTCTTTGTCCAGAATATCAATGGTGTATTCTTAAATAACTCATTCTCATAATAATCATAATCGACATAAGTTGGATCATCTTCTGTCTTGGCTTCTCCCGTTTCAAAATCAAAATTGACAAATTTGGCAAATTGACTCTTTCTCAACTGAGCAGCATGATCA
Organism: uncultured Bacillota bacterium; assembly: GCA_947176475.1. Classification (GTDB taxonomy): domain Bacteria; phylum Bacillota_I; class Bacilli_A; order RF39; family UBA660; genus CAG-582. Next base: position 1,583 of record CAMWQX010000028.1, on the reverse strand, counting down.
CCATAAAGAACAAATAATGTCTTATCATATTCATCATGGGCTTTAACATAATCAATTAATTCCCCTAAACATTCATCAGCATAATGAACTGACTTCATATAATTACCAATAATTGAACCTTCTAAATAATCATAGATAATTTCTTTACCACGGGAATCATATTTACCTGTATGATATGTAACATCAAAGGCATCTTCACCTTCTAAATAGTATTTATCATCAAAAGGTGTATGATTAGTTAAAGTAATCATTGTTCCCATATAATTCTTATATTGACTATCTTCTTTAACCATATCACTTATCTTTTTAATTAATTCTTCTGATTGATTAAAGAATGATCTATCCGATAATCCTAAACCTACAACTTCATCAACATCATAATATTCCTCTGAATAAAAGTCCATATAACCTAAGGAAGGATGCATATTATCGCGATTCCACATACTCGCCTTATTACCATGCATACTGAAAGTATAATATCCCTTTTCTGCAAGTAATTTTTGTAATGTAACATATGAACGTTTGTAATATGAAACAAACACTGTACCACTTTGAACAGGCATCAAACTACTTGAAAAAGTAAATTCTGTATCCGATGAAGTTCCAACACTTACCTGAGGATAGAAATTATCAAAATACATAGATTCTTTAATTAACTTATTTAAATTAGGTGTAACTTCTTTTCCATTTATCTTTAAATCAATTAAGAAACTCATAATACTTTCCATATGAATAGCTATAACATTATAACCTTCAAACTTCTTGGTATATTTATTATTACTCTCTTGATAAGGATTTTCTTCATAATATTCAACAAACTTCTTAGCTGCCTCTTCATAGCCAAATAATGTACGGAACTTACTAGTTAATGTTTGACATATATCATTGCCTTGATAAATGATGATACCAAATCTTTGAACTATATATTCCCTATTCCATTGCTTTGAAAAACGCGAAATATCTGTACCTGTAAGTGTTGATATATTAAGGAACAGACAAATACCTCCAACTATAGCAACTCCAACAAATAACTTTTTGCCAACCTCTTTTTTTTCAACAATGCCAAAATAGTCCTTACTCTTCAAATAATTATGAATTATGAAAAATACTATCGGCATAATTAAATAGATAAAATTTGTTATTCTTAACTTTTCGAATACCGCATCTGTTACTTCTGCTGTCTGTCCTAATGATTCCAAAAGGGCCACTGATGCAAAACTATTAAAGAAGGCATAATAAATACCATTAATAAGATTCATTAATGTAATAATTAACATCACACTAAAAAAATAAATAAACTGTTTTTTAGGTTTAAAAAAGTATGCCAAACTACCAAGCAATATAATTACCGAAAAATCAAAGAATATTGCTTCAAAGTTCCAAAATCCACCAATCGTATAATATCTAACTAACATGCAACTAATTAGACAAAGAATGGTATATGATATAAATTGACGATTATATTTGATAAAATTTATAGCATTATCTTTAAAATTAACCATAAATTTTTTAAAATCAAAATTTTTTTTTTTAGGTACTATTTTATCTTTAGCCATAATATAGTACCTGCCTACTGTCCATAA
>CAMWQX010000027.1 GCA_947176475.1 uncultured Bacillota bacterium | reverse complement strand
AACAAATTCTTTATCATCATTTTCTGAAACACTTATAACATGAAAATCTCGTGAAAAATAACAAACATCACTTTTTTCTTGACCACAATAATTTCCATTTAAATTACGCACCATATTAGGAATACCGATATAAATATCGCGATTATTATCTATAGTGTTACAGGCAATAATTTCATATTTTTGATTCTTATATATTTTTGTACCACCATCTAGCAAAGAAAATGCTTCTTGATTACCGGTTTCAACCTGTTCATCTAAATAATTTTTAATATCATCAATTTTAATTTGATTATTACGCAAAGCAATATTAAAGTCATAAAAATTATTTTTAAAATCAATTAGTTGTAACGACTCCACGCCATAAAAATAGACATTATACTTTCCCATATTCAAAGTCTGTGTATCATATATTAATTTTTCTTCTCCTTTAACAATTGCCATATTATAAATATCTATTTTATGATAATTTTTTATGTAAAAATTCAAACAAAGTATAATAGTTATTAATAAAGCAAGAATAATAAAAAATAAACTTTTCTTCATTTTCTTATTTCTTTTTTCACTGGAATCAACTGTTGTAATAATAGCCTTTTCAACACCTTCTATCTTACCGTTCTTATCATTTTCTTCTCCGTTTACCAATTCTTCAATAGAAATATCCAACAATTCACATAATAATCTATATAATGATACATCAGGCATATTTTTACCGTTTTCCCATCGAGATATTGTTCGATTATTTACTCCTAATCGATTTGCCAAATCTTCTTGCGTCATTCTTTTTTCTTTTCTTTTTTCGGCAATGAAATTACCTATTTTATCTAAATTCATAGGTATCACTCCTTCTAACTATCATTATACTTCAAACATACTTTTTTTTACACGACATAAAGTGAGAATTGTAAAAATCTTCTATTTTTTTATAATCTTTTCTTTTGATTTCTAAAAAACAATCTATACTGTAAAACATTATCCTCAATACTTGCAACATCTTCAACGACAAATTTTTTTTTCATAACATCACTCTTATTACAAATTATTATAACAAAAAAGAACAGATTTAAAATCTGTTCTTTTTTCTAATCAATTACGGATTTTTTATCCAATTTAAATCCACCCCAAAATGGATCATATTTGAATAATATTTTATATTCTTTTCCATCTTGCGCATTAATTACGACACTTTTTTCACGACGGTTCCATACCTTATATTTTATGGTATGTTCACCCTTTGTTAAATCTACATCTTTAGCTTCATTATTACCTAAATCAAACTTTTCGCTTCCATCAACATCAATATGTATCTTTATTGCACATCCCCAGATAGATTTTTTTCTTCTTATTTCTAATTTTGCCACTTTTTACTTCTCCTTATATTTTAATATTGTATTCCCCAGATAACATGATACTTAGCATCACGCCCACAACATACACACTTATCATCTATTTTTTCTTCTTCAACTATGCATCTTGATTTGCAACCCTTGATCTCTTTAATTCGCTCTTCACAAGCTGCATCTCCACACCACATACCATGAATTAAACCCGGTTGTTTATTTAAGATATTCTCCATATCTTCAAGATTATGTGCTTCAAAAGTTAACTCATCACGACGTTTTTTAGCTCTTTCATACATGTCTTGTTGAATCGTTTCTAATAACTCACTTACATAATTTACAATATCTAAATTTTCTAAACTAACTTGCATCTTTTCTCTTGTATCACGTCTTGCAATAGTTATTTGACTATTTTCTAAATCTCTTTCACCAATTTCAATACGTACTGGAATACCATTGACTTCAGCTTCAGCAAACTTAAATCCTGGTGATTTCTCCGTTTCATCAATATAAGCTACAATGCCATTTTTATTTAATAATTCTTTATATTCATGAGCCATTGATAAAGGTTTATCTCCCTTTCCAATTGGAATAATTACAACTTGCTTTGGTGCAATTCTTGGAGGTAATACTAATCCATAATCATCACTATGAACCATGATAAGTCCACCAATCATTCTTGTCGTTGTTCCCCAAGAAGTTTGATAAACATATTCCTCTTTATTTTCTTTATTGGTAAATTTAACATTATAAGCTTCTGAGAATTTTTGTCCAAAATAATGACTTGTTCCTGCTTGTAAAGCCACACCATTATACATTAAGGCTTCATTAGTTAATGTAAATTCTGCTCCCGCAAATTTTTCTTTTTCGGTCTTTAATCCGGTAATAGATGGAATTGCTAGTATTTCATTATGGAACCAATGATAGACATCCATCATGCGTTTAGTTTCTTCTAAAGCTTCCTCTTTTGTTGCATGAATCGTATGACCTTCTTGCCATAAGAATTCACGACTTCTTAAGAATGGTCTTGTTTCTTTTTCCCATCTTAAGACATTACACCATTGATTGTATAACATTGGTAAATCCCTATGTGATTTAACATGTGATTGATAATAATCACAGAATAGAGTCTCACTAGTTGGTCTAATACAAAGTCTTTCATCTAACTTTTTGCTTCCACCTTCGGTAACCCATGCTACTTCAGGTGCAAATCCAGCAACTAATTCTCCCTCTTTTTTAAGTAATTCTTCTGGAATAAGTAAAGGCATCTGTACATTAACATGTCCTAACTCCTTAAATTTCTTATCCAATATTTCTTGCATTTTTTCCCAAATCGCATAACCATTTGGTTCAATCGCAATACAACCCTTTACAGCTGTATAATCTGCTAATTTCGCGGCTCTTACAACATCTGTATACCACTTAGCAAAATCTGTATCTCTACTTGTTATAGCTTTATTTTCCATTTTATTCATTCTCCCTATCTAAAATTATATCTTCTTCACTCATTTCTTTGATATCATCTCTAAAATAAGCATATTTAAATCTTATTCTTCCCTCATAGATAATATTATCAACATGGCACATTCCTACTATCTTTAAAGTTTCCAAAGAAAAGTTCTTAGAAACACGAATAACTATATTATGTGTAATATTATCTCTAACTTTATTAAATAATTCTACTACATTTGGTTTAGTATCACTTAAATTAAAAGCATGATCTTGGGGTCGATTCTTATCCACACTCCAATCTGGATCTAACACAGCAACCTCGGCATTGATATTTTTTAAAATATCTTCATCTAAAACATTGCCATTAATAAATTCTACTCGTTTCTCTACACCATAAAGTTTAGCATTATAATTAGCATCATCTATTCTCTTCGCATCTAATTCTACTCCATAAACTTTATCCATTTTTTCAGCTAAACAAATACAAGTCATACCCACTGCTGAACAAAGCTCTACAGCCGATTTATAATTACTTAACTTACTTGCTAAATACTTTGCTGATATCTCTGGATTACTCATATAAAAAGCATCTTCATCAGCTCTTATCTCCTTGCTAAATTTATTTTCCATAAAATCTCTCCTAAAAAAACAAAAAAAGGAATGATAAAGTGAGTGCATTAAGCACGGTACCATCCCTTTGTTTAACTTAATCTTGATAACGGCATTACCCGGTTGCTATTAACAACACTAATAGGTAGGTTCATGAATATAATTAATTCGTTTTCACCAACCACGAACTCTCTTGATAATTAATAATTCATTACTAATCCTATATTCTCGTTTTCTACCTCTATTATATTGATTATTTTTCTAATTTGCAAGGCTATTTTTTGCTTTTTACAAAAAAGTTACTCATCAAAATGAATATCATAGTTACTTGGTCCATTTATAACTTTACCATCAATATCAAAACGTGAAGCATGACAAGGACAATCCCAAGTATGCTCTACCTCATTAAATATTAAACTACATCCCAAATGGGGACATTTATTCTTAACAATATGTTTAACACCTTTATCATCCGTATATATTCCTACATTACATCCTTTAATTTTTTTAAATTCAACAGACTTAGAATACCATGACTTATTCTTTATTAATTTACTTGTTCCAAATGAATAAGCACTATTAAACATATAAAGAGGATATTTGATGAAGGTACTCATATTACTGCTTCTCTTAGGATTAAATAACTCAATATACTCACTTCTCTTATCTATTATTAAATCTTTAATAATTAATCCTGCTAAAGTTCCATTCGTCATTCCCCAAGTATTATATCCCGTTGCTAAATATAAATTATCATCAATTTTACCCACATAAGGCATATAGTCCTTCGTAATAACATCAATATTACTCCATAGATAATCTGGTCTTTTTTTAATACTACTAATTTTCGCAAAATGATCCTTATCATCATTATTAAAATTTACATTATGCGATTTAGCTAACACTAATTTATATCTTGCTCTTTTACCTTCCACATATCTTATCGAAATAGTTGGCTTGCATATCGTAATAGCATTATACTCTATATCGGAATTTGTCTTATAAAGAGCAACATAGGACTTTTCCAAAGAACATTTTAATGGCATTAAATAGGGAAATAAAAAGAAAGGATAATGCGTACAAATTATAACTTTTCTTGCTTTAACTTCATTATTCTTTGTCTTTAAAACATACTCACCATCATCTTTAATAATATTTTCAACCTTAGTTCTCTCATATATCTTAATTTTATCTTCTATTGCTTTTCTTAATTCCTTTAAATACTTTATAACATTAAAGACATAAGTGCCATTTCCCTTTATTCCATATTTAACTTTTGTATCATCAGGTAAAGAATAAACACTTTCTATTTTCTCCCCAAATCGTTCAAGCAATTCCTTTAACTCTTTTATTTTCTTTATATCCTTTTTATTTTCGGCAAATATATAACTATCCGATTTTTTAAGATCACAACTAATGCTATTCTCGAGTATTATTCTATTTAACTCTTTAATAGCTTCTTTTTGACTCTCATAATACTTCTTTGCCACATCTTCATTATATATATCCTTTATTTTTAAAAGTAAATCCTCTTGTAAATACGTAATCTTACCCGTTGTTCTTGAAGTAATACCTTCACCTATTTCTTTACTCTCAAGCAAACATATATTATATCCAATATCACTCAAATAATAGGCAACACTTAAACCTGTTATTCCTCCACCAACTATTGCCACATCCACATCTAAATCTGTATCTAAACTATTTACTTTACTCTTATCTATCTCTTCACTCCAAATACTAACATTCTTCATAATATCACCTATTATATTATGCTTATATTTACTAACTTTTATCATAAAAAAAACGAAAATTAATTTCGCCTTTTATATTTTCTTAAAAACTAATTCTTGTTCCTTCGTGATACTTTGCTTATCATCCTTTTTATTGTATTCATAAACAAGTTCAATCTTTTTAACATCTTTAGTATACCAAATTGGTATAACTTCCAATTTTCTCTTTAGGTATTCATTTGTAACTTTACAAAATTCATCACTTATCGTATCCTGATTGGCTTCTTCATCATTAATTAAAACTTTATACTTAAATTCACATATATCATCTTCAAATTCTATTTTATCGATATTCATATTCCCTCGATAAATTGATTGGACAAGATATCCATGTATACTTTTATCTTTCGAGTCTATTTCATAAAAACTTGATAAATCCTTGTTTGTACTTAACATATAAATCTTAACTAAAACAATAACTATAATTACTAAGCATAAAAATAATGCTAAATAATGAAGTTTAGATAAATCTGTCGACACTGATTTCTTTTTCATACATGCAATCCCCCTTCTTCTTATCATATACTTTCATAACTAATTTAAAGTCATCATTAGTAAATTTAATCCTTTTAAATAATTTATAGTTATTCCAATAATCATATAAACTAATGTCTTCAGATTCTTCACTGTCAATTAATTCATCATCTAAATATACTTCTACTCGATAATATTTATAATCTTTATCTTTTTTTGTACTTGATTCAGAATAACTTCCTAAAAAGATAAATAGTTCTTCTTCATTTCTATAAGCCCATCCACTTATAAAAAACTCTCCTTCACTTTTTTTACCATCAAGAGAATACTGTGAATATTCATTAGAAAAATTCTGATTAGTGTTGTCTTCTAAATAAACTAATAAACCAACTAAGAAAACTATAACTAAAAGTAAGCCAACTAAAATTTTATAATAATTCTTTTTTAACATGTATAAACCTCCGCGAAATATTTACTCACTTTTCCTTTATATATTGATTACAAACTTCTATAAAATTAACAAATATCTTATTCATATTTTCATCTTTTTTAATTAAACTTTCTGGATGAAATTGGACACCAACATAAAATCTTTTTGTTGCATCTTCAACTGACTCAGGTATTCCATCAAGAGAATATGATGTTATTTTTAAAGGACCTGGATCTAAAGCATAATTATGATGTCTTGAATTAACTTTAATTTCTTCTTTACCAATTATACGAAATAACTTAGAATCAATATTTATCTTTATATCATGAACATATTCATCATCTGAGTCATGCTTATTACTATCAATATGTCCAATCGTCCCACCTAATGCTCTTACCATATTCTGATTTCCTGCACATATTCCTAAAATAGGGATATTATAATCATAACAATACTTGGCAATAAAACACTCATACTCATCAGCATATCCTCCACCTTGTAAGATAATTCCATCACAAAGAGCAATAGCTTCATATAAATTATGTTTTTCCGTTGTTGTAAGTTGCTCATGCCAATCAGAACTTGCTTTTATCTTATCCTCATTTGGTGGAAGTATGCCAATGGCAATTCCTCCATTATCAAATATTGCTTGTTCAACTTCATCTCTTATAAAAGTCTCTAATCGCTTATGATCATCGCGATAATGCTTTGCTACTATTCCAATAACTGGTTTCATCTAAACACCACTTTTCTATCAAAATTATATCATATATTATTAATAATCTTAATAAATCCAAAAACTTTTGTCACATTTTGACAAGTTTTGTCTTATTTTGCCGCAACTATTGAAACCCCGCATTTTACTATTTATAATATACCACTCGAGAGGCACGAAGATGCTTTACCACCTACTTACTACAAGCTTATTATTCAGGGGTTTTGGAAAAAAATACATAAGAAGGTGGTACTATGATAAAACTTAGTATCAAGGATATAACCATCCTTATATTAACTGTCATTGTATATCTACTAATTAGTAGATAAAAAAAGCATCTTATTCATTCTGAATAAGATGTCTACACTATGTGGTAAACATTAGCTTGTAATGTAATGTCTCTCACAACTTAATTATACCACTCCCAATATGTTAAAAGCAACAATATCAATTGTTGCTTTTAATCTTATTTTACCTACTGCATTTGTGAACATTTATTTAGCCAACTAGGACTAGGCGATAAGTAAAACGTTCTGAATTTCCACCACCATTCATATTGAAAAAGAACTGTCCAGAAATAAAACCATAATCAAAGTCTCCACCCCTAGTCATAAGAGGATACCCAGGAGAATAAAAATATGAAAGATCATTATACCAAACATTCATCTGTCGCTTTGTTCCTCCGGCATCATCTGCATATATAAATGGACTCATCTCTCCTGTAGCATCACCTAAAATACGATAGTTATAAGTTTTATTATAACTATTTTTGTCATAAATATCAAAGTATTTAGAATTATAATTAGAAATCGATTCTTCAGTAAAACCGCTATTACCGAATTTTCCATTCATATACGATGATACATATTCATAAGAACCACCACTCATATCATATACCCCAGTGATGTTTCCTGTTGTACTTGCTAAGTATCCAACTGATGTATTATATGGAGCATTATAGGAGCCACCATCTCCTGACTTTCCAAAATTTTTTGTTTGGTCAATGCTTGCATAAGCACTATAACCAGTTTTAGATGATGAATTATTATTTATATTGATTTCTTTATCTATTCCGTATCTTGAATGGGATAAGTATGCTACTGCTCCCCATTCCGTATTCTTCATCATATGAGAGTCTAATTCGCGTTCGTAATTATATGCCGTTTTAAACATATTGAATACAGTACTATTTCTCCATGAATATACATTTGGTTTAATAATAATTTTTGAAGAATCTTCTTCATTAACTTGAGCTTCTTCTTTAGAGGTTGCACCAGCATATCCTGTTTCAAATTTTCCAACCCAGAATCCATTTACTCCTAATGAGATAAATGCAGGATGTGTCATGTATTCTCCATTATTACAGTTACCTGATTCGCCACTTATCATTGGAGTCTTGCATGATATTCCTTCTTCGTCTTCTGTATCATCTATATCAAATATTATATCTATAGAATGTTTTAGGCTTTTTTCTGATGATTCTACTGTATCTACATTCCATAATCTATATTTGTATTTTGGTATCCATACGAAGTATGATTCAATGTCGTCTTCTTTAATTGTGTCTCCTTCTTGGTAGGATTGAGAAGGTGAATCAATTAATATTACCGCATTTGCCCATCTCTTATCACGATAGTTATACCAATCTTTATCATCTTTGCTTACCATGGTTACTTTTCCATCATCAGCTAAAGTTACAGGAATTAGTTTATTTTCTTCATCAATTTTTGGTTTAGCTACTCCATTGTCAGCAACTAAAGATGCATCACCTGCATACTTTTCACTTCCAATGGCATATGCTACTAGTCTACAACCATATTCGATATCAAAGTCTTCATTGAAGTTTATCTTATTTAAAGTAACTTTTAAAGTACCCTCTTGCGATTGTGTTGCTTTTAATTCGAAGTGTTTAGGATTTATTACAGAAGTTATATATTCAGCGAAAGCTTCTTCATTATTGGTAGGACCACATTCGATTTCGACATCACCATCTATTGATTTATTCTTGTTCGTTACTTCAAAGTTAAGTAAGAATTCTTCTCCGACTTCAACTAATTCATTAGTTGTAAATGTCATAC
>CAMWQX010000026.1 GCA_947176475.1 uncultured Bacillota bacterium | reverse complement strand
ATATGCACCTATTTTTATTATAGTTGAAAATTTAAAATTTATTATTAATCTTGTGATAAATAATCATTTTATTATATTGAATTTTTATTAGTATTTTAGTATGCTTTTTATAGAGAAGTGATACTTATGATAGATAATGGATATTTATTTGCTAAAGATGAAAAGAGATTGTTTATAAATACTAGTTTGGGTTGCAAGAGCAAATGTCAATTTTGTTATTTGACGAAAATGGGTATCAAGGGAATGAAAAAGAAAACAAGTGATGAAGTATTAGAATTATTGAAGAAATCGGATTATAAATGGAATGAAGATACTTTGATAACGATGGGTTGTTTTTCAGAATGTTTTGATGAAGAGAATAAAGATGAGACGATAAAAATAGCAAAATACTTTTTAGAGAGAGGAAATCAAGTACAGATTGCTACAAAGAGATATGTATCTTATGATTACATTGAGAAGTTGTTACCATTAATAAAGTATTATGGACAATTTATATTATTTGTTAGTACAAGTACAATTAGTCAATATGATAATTATGAAAAAGGTACAGAGAAGTTAGAAAAGAGATTTAAAAACTTTGATTTAATTAAGAATAATATACCAGTTGTTTTATATATTAAACCAGTTATAGAAAATGTAACAATTAAAGATGTTGATTTGTATAAAAAGCTGATTGAAGAAAAGAAAATCTCTGATGTGGTGATAGGTTCAATATTTACAGAAGAAGAGAATATAGAGTCTGTTCATTTTTCCAATGATAGCAAATTGTTTTATAATGAATGTAAGGATGAAGAAGAGATTATCAAATCTTTGAGTAAGGTTGCTCGAGTATTTAGAAGAAGTAGCGAAGTTCTTAAGTATTATAAGGCTAGAAAAGAATTAATCGAAAAGGTAAAAGTTGAAGTATATAATTTGCTAAAAAAAGATGAATCAGGACATGGGATGGAACATGTTAATCGAGTATATGATTTAAGTTTGAAATTTGCAAGAAAAGAGGAAGTAGATGAATTTATTCCTTCCTTAATTGCTCTTTTGCATGAGGTTGATGATTATAAGCTATTTGGGGAAGAAAATGCAAGTAATTTAACAAATGCTAAGAGTATTATGAGTAAAGTTAATATTGATGATAATATTCAAGAAAAGGTGTTAGATGCTATTAAGAAAATCGGTTATAAGAAGTCTTTAATGGGTATTAGACCAGAGTCAATTGAGGGAATGATTGTAAGTGATGCCGATATGTGTGATGCGATAGGTGTTACGGGTATTTTGCGAAGTTATGATTATCAGAAAAGTAATGGCAAACCATTTTTTGATAGAGGGTCTTTCCCTGATGAAAAAGTTGAAGTTAGTACATATAAGTTGTGTGATGACAGTGTAGTAAGGCATTGCTTTAATAAACTTTTATGTCTTAAGAATTTGATGATGACTGATGCTGGTAAAATGGAAGCTGCAAATAGACATGATATTATTGTTTCTATTTTATATCATTTGTTTGAAGAAGAAAATGCGAGTGAATGGAAAGAGTATTTAGATAAGTTTATAGATAATTTACCTAAGTGAAATATAGATGGAGGAAGTAAAATGGATTTAATAAAAGTAAAGGCAGATATTATATGTCATGGAATATTAGCTAATGATTTAGCGGAGCAAATATATGAACATCAGAATCCAAGTGAGATGCATAAGCAAGGAAGATATTTTGGAATTATGATAAAACTAGATGGTAAGGTATCAGTTCTTGCTAATGTTTTATATGAAAATGTAGAAAAGATTGGATATAAATTAGTAGGTAATTTAGATAATTTATCTTTAACTGATTTAGATGGGAATGTTATTGCTAAGGTAACTTATATTGATCCACCTAAATGGTATGATAAAAAGACTTCGACAAATAAGAAAACATCAGAAATCTTTATTGATGAAGGAGAAAATTATCTTCATATGACTTATACGGGATGCGATTATAATAAATGTAATTTGAAATGTAAGTTTTGTGGATGTGGAGAAAGAGTTAATGATTCAACAGCTGAAGAAATAGCGGAAGTAGTTGATTTTGCTAAGGATGAGAGAAAATATCATGTGTGTTTAGGAGGAGGAACTTATTTGCCACTTCCTAGATCGACAGAAAATTTCTTGAATATAATAGGGAAGATAAGAGAGAAGTCAAAAGATATTCCAGTGTGGGTAGAAATGGTTCCACCAACTAAGAAAGAGATTAAAAGACTAGTAGAATGTGGCGCAACATCATTTGGCTTTAATATTGAAATATATGATGAAAAGTTAAGGAGAGAAACTTGTCCTGGTAAAGGAGCCATTAGCATTTCCGAATATATCGAAAGAGGAAAGTATGCCAATGAATTACTAGGTGGAAACAAGGTTGGTAGCACATTGATTTGTGGAATTGCTCCAATTGAAACAATTAAAAAAGGAATTGAAGATTTAACGAAGAATGGAATACACCCTTGTATTTTAGCTTTTAGGCCATCAGAAAATTCGGAATTTGCAACTAAAGAAGAATGTGATACGGAGAGTTTTTATGAATGTAGCAAGTATGCTTCTGAAAAAATGTTAGAAGAAGGCTTAGATATATTTAGAAATGAAGGATGTTTATTGTGTGAATATTGTACAATAATGCATGATTTAACAAGAGAAATATTAAAGAAATAAAAGGAGAGGTAAGATATGAAGATTAATTATTCGGATCAAGAAATTTTAAAGGGAGAGAAGTCAATATTTTTAGCAGGACCAACTCCAAGAGGAGAAGATGCTATCTCTTGGCGCAAAGAAGCTTGTAAAACTTTAGAAGAATTAGGTTTTGATGGAATTGTATATGTCCCTGAGTATTCAACATGGAAACCTAAGGAGAGTTATAATGATCAAGCGATGTGGGAAAGAATAGGTTTAACTGAAGCAACTGTAATTATATTTTGGATTCCAAGACAAATACCTGAAATGATGGGATTTACAACAAATGTAGAATTTGGATATTGGTTACATTCTGGTAAAGTTTTATATGGAAGACCCGATGGAACACCAAAAACGAAGTATTTAGATTGGTTATATGAACTAGATTTTAATTTAAAACCATATAATGATTTAAAATCTTTATTGGAATGTGCTGTTAAAAAAGCAAATGGTGCAAATGAGGAACAGTAAGTTCCTTTTTATTATGTAATGAACAATCAACTATTGACATGATGAGGCAAAACACCTAAAATATAAGACTATTAGAGAGGAGTATACTTATGAATATTTTTGATTATCCGCATATTCAAGAAGCAATAGAAAATGTTACTAATGATTTGAAGTATAAAAAACGTGCTTGTGTAGTTGCAACTATGGGTATTGGTAAGTCAGCTATAGCTGCTTCTACGATGTTAGATTATGCCGATAAAAAGATTATTTTTGCAGCTCCTCGACATTTACTTTTAGCACAGATACAAGGACATCTAAGAAACATGGGTTATGATTTAGATAAAGATTTTGCCAGTATAAAATTTTATACTTATGCTCAACTTCATGCCATGATTAAAAAGGGAAATATTCCTGATTTTGATTTACTTATCTGCGATGAATTTCATGCAATAGCCAAAAGGAAACGATATGATTCAATAAAGAAATTATTTAGCTATGATGATAAGTACTATTTAGGCTTATCGGCAACACCTATTTTGCAGTGGGAATATGAAGTTGTGAGTAATGAAGATAATAAAAAAGAAAAGAAACGTGTTAATATGGCAAGTGTTCTTTATGATGATAATGTATCTTTCTTTTATTCACTTGATGATGCTTTTGCTAATGGCTTATTTTCAGTACCTATTTATGATGAGTTTTTTGTCCTTTCAAGAAATCCAAGAGAAGAGGCAGTCGATATATTAAAACAAAGGGTAGGACACAAATACACAGAAGAACAAGTTAATGCTTTAGTAGATTATTTAAATAGAGAAGCGGGCATTATTCCAATATTAAAACAATATTTAAATTTAAAGAATACTAAAATTATGTTTTATTGCCGTGATTTTGATGATTTATGTACTAAAGAAAGATTATTAAAAAAAGAATTTCCCGATTTGGATATTTATAAGACTTCTTGTAGATTACCAAATAAAGAAAACAAGAAAAATATAGAAGATTTTAGAAATGATGAATTTAATAATAGCAATAGTAAAGTTTTATTATCAATTAGGCAGATGACAGAAGGATTTCATACAGATGGCGAGATGCAATTAGTATTTGGTAATAAGACGAAAGCTTATCGAGATTTTTTACAAAAATTTGGTAGAGGTTGTTCTTTAGGGAATTTAGTTCCTGTTAAGATATTGGATTTAGGTGGCAATTTAACGAGAATTAGTTCGCTAGATTTTTTACATTTTAGAAAAAGATTGGAAAGTGCTGGAGAAACTAAAAGCGCTGTACCAAGTTTGCCAAATATAACTTTTGGGGGAAATATAGTTGATTTAAATAATTATATTGAATCGATTTGCCAAGCAGCTTTTGTCAGTATTAGAGATAAGGCAGATATCTATTATGATAGAATTGTTTCAAATGGAGGTTATTTAAAAAATCCAAAGGAACAATTTAAGGATGGAACTTATTTAAAAGATTGGTATAAAGAGATGTTAGGTATCGCTAAGAGTGAACTTAAGTTATATAAAGAAAATCCCCAATATAAGATATCGAGTGACAATATGTATATTATTGAAACTCTTGCTCATTTAGATAATTATTTGAAGGGAATTGTTTTACCAACATTAGATGATAAGAGAAATCTTTATTATGAAAAGGCCGTAGAATATGGCAATGTATTACCTAAAAGTGAGGAATATCGTTTTGCTGATGGAACATATATGTCGACTTGGTATAATGAGCAAAAGAAGAGGGTCAAGGAAATATTAAAACTATTAGAAGCATCTGATGAATATTCCTTATCCGAAAAGAATTTTGAGCTTTTAAAGTGGATTCGTGATTTGCATGTTGGTTTAAAGAATGCTTGGTTAAATAAAAATCTTGGACTTCAAAGAGAAGTAACGGGAAGCGAAAAATATCAAGATTGGAAGTTATTTACTGAAACTGCGGATAAGAATCCTAAGTTGTTAAAAACTAAGAAGTTGTGTGAAGGAATTGAAGACTTTTATGCTCTTGAAGAATTTTGTAATGGTACAGAAACAAGGATGGCTGAATATGCAGAGAATAACTTTGCTTATTCAAAACTAGATATGGATAGTATAGAAAAGCATTTAGTTAAGAAAAACTAAGATGCTTTTTTATTGTAATGAAGATAAAGATATTATAAAATATTTATAAAGTTATAAGGATGTGTTAATATGAAAAAAATAGCATTAGATTTAGATGGAGTTGTATTTGATTCGGAGAATTTATATAGAGTATATTCGGAAATGTATGATGTTGATAATTTTGGATCAGATAATTTAAAGGACAATTCGCCGCGTATATATCAAATGAGATATAATTGGTCACAAGAAGAATTAGATAAATTTTATAAAGAAAACGCTCCGATTGTCTTATCATCAGCAAATCTAATGACAGGTGTAGAACTTGTGTTAAAGAAATTAATGAATAATTTTGAGATAATTATTGTTACAAGTAGAAGTGAAGAAGAGACAAATGTAGGACTAGCTAAGTTAAAAGATGTTGGTTTAGATAATCTGAAAGTCTTCTTTAGTGAGCATAGTAAGATTGAAAGGCTTAAGAGTGAAAAATGCGATTATATAGTTGATGATGATATCGATATTTGTAGGAATGCTGCCAAGAATGGAATAACGGGAATTTATTTTAAAAATGCAGCTGCAGATAAAGTCGACGATGAAGATCACTTTAAAGTTGTCAATAATTGGGGAGAGATATATAAATTCTTAATGTTAGGAGAAAAGTAAATGATTGGAATAGCATTAGATGATATAAGGGAAGCCTTAAAGTTTTATGAAATAGATGATAAAGCTTATTATGATAGATGTGTTAAGTGTGTTGATTATCTTAACAAAAATGATTTGATGTTAAAGTTTTATATCATTTTAGCACCTTTATATAATGATGATCTTTTGGAGATGTGGAAAATAAAAAGTATTAAAGAGATATTCGAATGTGATGATTTGTGGGTTACTAATATTATGTTATTAATGGGTTATAAATTGCATTTAATAAATATGAAAAAGTATATGTTTGATGAGGAACAGACGAGAATTCATAAATTAAGAGTTAAAGAGTGTCTTACAAATGATATATGGAAAAGAAAATTAGAGGGAATAAGATTTTCGCAGTTACTATGGGGACTTTATTTTGTTCGCATTAAGCTAATTGAAGTGGGAAGATTGCAATATGGATTATCGAATGGAAATATAGAAATTCATATATATGGTGGATCTAAATTAAACTTTGATGAAGTTAAGGATTCTTTGAAGAAATCGAAAAGTTATATTAAAAAATATTTTGGCATTGATAAGTATGATTATTTTTGTAATTCATGGCTACTTAGTAAAGAAGTATTAAAACTAGTAGATAAGACTTCCAATATTGCTAAGTTTCAAAGTTTATTTGAAATTACAAAAGGAGAAGAATGCTCAGAAGATATTCTTAATTTTGTTTATGGTATAAGTAAAATAGATGATTATAAAAATTTAAGTGAAGAAACAAGTTTACAAAAAAAGATAAAAGAGGAATTAATAAAGGGAACAAAATTTCATCTTGGATGTGGTAAATTAAAAGAAATGTCAGTAGATTAGTACTGACATTTTTATATGTTTATAGATTTTCAATAAATTTTTTACTAGCAAATGTTAAGAAAATAGTTTTATTAGTTGCTAAATATATGTTAATTTTAGGGATTTCTTTATTTATATTGAGTTCACACAAATTTTTAAAATTTCTTTTAGCTAGATCAATTATGGCAAATCCAATACCTAAACCAATATTGGTAAATTCAGTTACTAATTCTTGACTGACAGTTTCTATTTTTGGTATTAAGCTAACATTATTTTGAAGAGCTAGATGATTAAGAAGTTTACGACTGTTTGATTCTGGTTTTTGTAATATTAATGGATAATTGTTTAGGTCATTAAATGTTTTTATATCATCAGCAAAGTAAGTTGGATTATAGATAAATCCTTGTTTTAGTTCTTTGATTTTTTGAAGACTGACATTGGATTCTTTGATGTTGCTTTCATTAAAGATAACAAAATCTAATTTACCTAATTTTAAATCATTGATTAAATTACTTGTTAAATCATTAGTGATATTAATATTAACATTAGGATAATCTTGATGAAACTTTTCAATCGCATTCATAAGGATAAGCTTAGTTAAAGTAGTTGAGCAACCAATTTTTATTTCACCTTTATCTAAAGTTTTAAAAGAAGTAAATTCTTTTTCGGCATTATCAATAAGTTCTAATGCGCCTTTGACATATTCATAAAACATTTTGCCTTCTTCAGTAAGTTCCATGCCTTTATTGCTTCTTAAGAACAATGTTCCATCTAATTGTTCTTCTAGTTTTTTTATTGATTGCGATATAGCTGGTTGGGAAATATGTAATTCCTCACTGGCTTTAGTCATGTGCTTGTTTTTTGCTACAACATAAAATGTTCGGTATAATTCTAAATCTATATTCATTATAAGTTCTCCTTATAAACATTATAACATTTATATATTTAACTTATCAACAAAAATAGAATACAATGTAATTAGAAAGAGAGAGAAGAGTATGAAAGATAAGAATATATTGATAGGAGTAACAGGAGGAATTGCTTGTTATAAGATATGTGATGTTATAAATCATTTAAAAAGAGAAGGTGCTAATGTCGATATTATAATGACGGAGAATGCTACTAAGTTTATTACACCTTTAACTTTAGAAACATTAGCTAAAAGTGCTGTAGTTGTCGATATGTTTCATGAAAAAGAGCATGTTGATGTGGAGCATATAAGTTTAGCTAGAAAAGCTGATTTAGTTTTAATAGCACCAGCAACTGCTAATATAATTGGCAAGATTGCTAATGGTATAGCTGATGATATGTTATCAACAACCGTGATGGCAACAAAAGCTCCAATCTTGATAGCACCAGCAATGAATAATGGAATGTATGAAAATCAAATTGTCCAAGACAATATAGAAAAATTAAAGAAGTATGGATATAGGTTTATCAATCCAGTCGAAGGTAATTTGGCTTGTGGATATAAAGCAGTTGGTAAACTGGCTGATAAGAACACCATAGTGGAAAATATAAAAGAATTACTTAAGGAGGAGTAATATGGATTTAACAACTTTTATTTATGATTTTAATCTAGCAACAACGATGACCGCAAAAGATGTCTATGAACGATGTCAAATTATCAATAGTGGACGAGAAAGAGAGATAGACTTTAAGACTTCCGTAAGCTTGTATGACATGGTAGATAGATTTAATACAGCATACTTGGCATATACTTTAGAAAGTGATGAATTTAAAAATGTTTTAAAATTGTTAGGTAAAGAAGTTTTATATGGATACCATTCTATTAGCGAAGGCTTTGCTTGGCTTATTTTAGATGTATTTGATCCATCTTTTGAAGCCTTTGAAGGAAGACAAGCAATAGTGAATTTTATTAATAGAAATGGTGATGAATACTTTGTAAATACCGATAATGGAGAAAGAAGATTTTCTAAAGATTTTAGAAGTAAAGGTGTTGATATTGAAGAAGAGAGAATAAAAATTTGTTTGGATATTGTAAGATGCCATAACTTATTTTTAGAAGGTTTTAGAGAATTAAGAAATAAATTTATATTTGGGAACGGAACGACAGTTGTATTTTCCAAAATTGATGGAGATGTATTAGGGGAACTATCAACATTTACTCTAACATTTGGGAATTCTTATATGAATTCTAGTGATTTTATAGAAGTTAAATTTAGATTAGGAGAAAAATTAAGGATTCTTTATGGAAGTTCTAAGGTAACTTTAGATGATGAAGAAATAAAAGAAAAGAATGAGAAAAAGCGAATTATAGATGAATTACTAAATGGTATTTATGTTAAT
>CAMWQX010000025.1 GCA_947176475.1 uncultured Bacillota bacterium | reverse complement strand
GTGATATTATGTTTGAACGCATTCTTGCTAAATTTAAAAAGCCAGAACAACCAAAAGAAGAAATTGTAAAACCTAAAAGAAGAGAACTAACAGAAGAAGAACGTGAGATAGAAGAGGAAAGAAAAGAACGCGCAATAATTAATCAAAAAATCGAAGCATTAGATCCTGAAGTTATAGCCAAAACGGAAGAAAAGATTCGTAAATGTTTTGATACAGAAGTTGAAGCTGACCCAGAAGACTTAGAAGAATATTTTAGTGACTTAGATGACGTACGTGATGAGTTGACCTTACACTCGCTTACTTCCACAAAAGATAAAGTGTTATCTACTTTAGAACATCGACTTATTACGAAAGTTCTTGAAGAAAAACTTACTGCTATAGGTAGTAGTTTAGATGCTTTCTATGAATGGCTTGAAAATGAAGACGAACTTGATGATGAATATGAGGATGAACTAGAAGAAGAACCATCGGAAAATGTAAGTGCTCCTTATAAAAGATAATAAGGTAAGTTACATACTTACCTTGTTTTAGTATTATAAACATGTTAAAATATGATAGAAATTTCCAAATTAATCATAATAAGGATAGAGGTGATAATTAATGTTTGAACTCATTTCAAAATATCAACCATCAGGAGATCAACCTGAGGCTATTGATTCCCTAGTTAAAGGAATAGAAGAGGGAAAACGTGATCAAGTATTATTAGGTGCTACCGGAACAGGTAAGACATTTACAATAGCCAATGTTATTGCCCGTGTTAATAAGCCAACTCTAGTGCTAGCTCACAACAAAACTTTAGCTGGTCAATTATATTCTGAGTTAAAGGAATTATTTCCTAATAATCGCGTAGAATACTTTGTATCTTATTATGATTATTATCAACCCGAAGCTTATGTTCCATCGAGTGATACCTATATTGAAAAAGATGCCTCTATCAATGATGAAATAGATGAATTGAGACATGCTGCTACATCATCTCTTTTAACACATCGCGATACCATTGTTGTATCCAGTGTATCTTGTATATATGGTATTGGAGATCCAGAAGATTATGCTGAACATATGCTTATTGTTAATGTGGGAGATACATTAAAGAGAAATGACATTTTAAATCGCTTAATTGATATGAATTATGAACGTAATCAAATGGATTTTCATCGTGGAACATTTAGAGTTAATGGCGATACTATTGATATTGTTCCTATTGCTGAAAAGAAAAATGGTGTACGCATTGAATTATTTGGCGACGAAGTAGATCGCTTAAGTGAATTTGATATTTTAACTGGTACTATCGTGCAAAATAAAAAGAGTATTACTATTTTCCCAGCTACGCATTTTGTTACCAATAAAGATAAATTAGAAGAAGCATGTCGTCGTATTGAAGATGAATTACATGCAAGACAAAAAGAATTATTAGATAATAATAAATTACTTGAAGAACAACGTCTAAGAGAACGTTGCGAATATGATTTAGAGATGCTCCGTGAAACTGGATTCTGTCATGGTGTCGAAAACTATTCTCGTCACCTTGCCTTAAGAGGAGAGGGTGAGACTCCATCAACTTTAATTGACTTTTTTCCTAAAGACTTTTTACTTATCGTTGATGAATCTCACGTAACATTACCTCAGGTACGCGGGATGTATAATGGCGATAGAATGCGTAAACAAACCCTTGTTGATTATGGATTCCGTCTTCCTAGTGCCATGGATAATCGTCCTTTAAAATTTGATGAATTCCAAGATAAGATCAATCAAGCCATCTATGTTTCAGCAACTCCTGGAGATTATGAGTTAGAACTTGTTAATAATCAATATACAGAACAAATCATTCGTCCAACGGGCTTACTTGATCCGACTATTGAAGTTAAGAAAACGGAAGGGCAAATCGATGATTTAATTGCCGAAATAAATGAACGCATCGCCAAAAATGAGCGTGTTCTTGTTACGACATTAACTATTCGTATGGCCGAAGAATTAACATCATACTTAAAAAATGTTGGTATTAAAGTTGCCTATCTTCATAGTGAAGTTAAGACATTAGAAAGACTTAAAATCATTCGTGAATTAAGATTAGGTAAACACGATGTTTTAGTCGGAATAAATCTTCTTCGTGAAGGTATCGATTTACCAGAAGTATCATTAATTGCTATTATGGATGCCGATAAACAAGGTTTCTTAAGAAGTGATAGATCTCTAATCCAAATTATTGGTCGTTGCGCAAGAAATGCTAGTGGTCATGTTATCATGTATGCGGATATCATGAGTGATGCTATGAATAAATCCATTAAGGAAACTGCTAGACGTCGTGAAATTCAAGAAAAATTTAATCAAGAACATGGCATTGTTCCTAAGACAATAATTAAAGAGATTCGTGAAATCATTAGTAATGAAGCTGAAGAAAAAGTAGTAGAAAAGCCAAAGATGAGCAAGAAAGAAAAAGAATCAATTATGATTACTATTGAAAATGAAATGAAAGAAGCTGCTGCAAATCTTGACTTCGAAAGAGCTATGGAATTGCGCGATATCTTATTCGAAATGAAAAGTGAATAAAAAAAGAGAAAACTAATTTAATAGTTTTCTCTTTTCATCTGCCAAAGTTTCACCTACACATATTTCCTCAATCAAGTCGATATCTAATAAAACAACTGGTCTTCTTTTAAACCATTCTGGTAATTCCTCATAACTACTAACTCCAACTAAAGTCGCATCATGATAATCTCGCAAGAAACCAAAATTTTTAAAATCTCTTGCCATACAATGCGGATCAGTAATTCTTAAGTTATATTTAGCAAGTTCTTTAAAATAATTATCTAAATCTTCATCATTCATTTTTACTCCATTATATTCATCAAGTAACAATCCTTGCTGTTCAAGATAAAGAATTGGTTTTCCCTTTTCATCATGGAATGTCTTTCTCTCTGTAGGCGCAAATAAAAAATGTCTCATTATAGTAGGTTCAGAATATTTCTTCATGATAAACTTTAATACCTTATCATCGCCAACTTTAAAAGCTTCTAAAGTAGTACCAAGAGCTAAGTGATCTATCTCATCCTCTTGAACATAGTCCTTAATAAAAGCTTCTTCTTTATGCTTTAAAACAGTATTAAGAGATTCTTCACAAAAAATATCCAAAACACTAACCTTATAAATTCTTAAAAGATAGTCATATTTACTAGCAATATCAGCGTTTAAATGCTTTCTCATCTTTTCTAAGAATCTAATCTTCTTATCTTTCTCATAATCAAACAATTCCTCAAAATTACTTATTAAGAAGTCAGTGAAAGACTCACTCCAATACATAAAATCTAAAAAAGAATGTGGCAAAATTGAAAAACTATTATCATTATCCCTCTTTTTACAACTTCTTAAAGCTTCCAATATTATATTATAATCAAAATTAGCATCATTAGTAACAATAGTAGAAAGAAAATAATTAATCGTATACCATTTTTCCGTTTTTACAACACCATTAACTAAGCTAGCAAAAAGATCACGTCTATTATGGATAACATAAAGCGTGATGTTTGCCACTATTTTTTGATGATCAACATCTAATTTGCCAAAATGTTTAATTAATCCATCAATGCCACCATTAATACTTAATATAGCATCAACATCATCAGGTCTTAGCTTTGACCAATCGATAATATCTCTTTCCATAAGATAAATTACCTCATCTTCAAAATCATCTTTATGATCAATAAGATATTTGAAAAGATCAGAAGCAAGCCAAGGAAAATAATCTCGTTTTTCTAAATCTGGGAATATTTCTTTAATTATATCCGTAGCATCTCTTCTATCAAGAATACTTGAAAGTACGCATAATTTATAATAATCTGTACTAGCATTATCCAACTTATCTATAAATTTATTTGCCATAAGCCACCCCTAAAATTTGCTTGATATTATAGCATATCTACCCAATTTAATCAAAAATCTATTTCATTTAAATTACAATTATGTTATTATGTTAATAGAATAGGATGGGATAAAAATGAAAAGTGAAGAAATTGATGATAAGAGAGTTTTAGGAACCTTTATTAGTGTAATAATTTCTATATTTAAATGGTTATGCTTAATATTATTTGTTTTAAATATTGGTTTAACAATCGGACTTTTCGTAATGGCACTTATGAAAGGTACAGCTATGTCTAATGAACTAATAGTAACAATGATGCGTTACTTATCATACTTAAATGAAGCTCAAATACTTGGATTTATAAGTAGAATTGGCAAGGTTCGTGTTATTATTGCTGGATTAGGATATGGAATAGCATCAGCTATTACTTATGGCCTTGCATATAATATTGTTGGTAAATTCCAAAATATATTTAAATCTATTATTACAGGAGAGATGTATACAAAAGAAAATGTTAAAACTTTAAATGATGCTTTACCATTAACTTGTATCTTTGCTTTTGCACAACCTGTAATTATCTATGTAATTGTTGAAACATCTCATGTCTTCCAACTTTCAGACATTAATATATCGGGAATTGCCTTCATTATGGCTACTTATATCTTAAAATTAACATTTGAAAAAGGTTATGAACTAGCTGAAGCAAATATTGCCTATGACAAGAAAATATCGGATATTAAAGCTAAAGAAGGCGAAGCTAAAATGGCTGAATTAAAAAAGGAATTAGCGGAAAAGAAAGCTAAGGCTAAAACGCCAACTAAAAAGAGTACAGACACTAAAGAAAAGAAGACTACTAAAAAAACGACGACAAAGAAGACCACTACTAAATAGTGGTTTTTTTTGATATAATAAACTATGTAGGTGGGAAGTATGTATAAATCAAATATTAATTTTAATCTTTATAAAACCTTCTACGATGTAGCAACCTATGGAAGTATCTCAAAGGCAGCTGTTATGAATTACACCTCGCAACCAGCTATAAGTAGAAGTATCAAAAACTTAGAAGATCAACTTAATACACAACTATTCTTTCGAACTAAAAAAGGTATTCAACTAACCGAAAAAGGTAAAGAATTGCTTTTCTATGTTGAACAAAGTTATAATTCTTTGATGATTGCTGAACGTACCATGTTTGAAGATGATACCCTAAATAAGGGGAAATTATCTATTGGCATCCCTTCTCATATTGCAACATTCTATCTATTTGATGCTATTGATGCATTTCACAAAGACTATCCTAATATTGAAATAACGATTATCAGTTTAGGTACTTCAGCTCTTCTTGAAAAACTATCTAATCATGAAATCGATTTTATCATCGACTCTGAACCCATAAAATCTATTGATAAAGATGTTGTAATTAAACATATAAAAGATTTGGACAATATTTTTGTAGCAAGTGAAGCATATGATATATCTAAAATAAAAAAACTTAAAGATTTAGAAAATCATCCACTAATTCTTCCCATAAAAGGTACCCATAACCGTACGGCTCTTGATGCCTTATTTGTGGAAAACAAAGTAATTATCAACAATGTTTTAAATATTCATACATCTGAGGTCATCATTGGCGCTATAAAGAGAAATTTGGGAATTGGTTATATTATTCGTGATTTAGTAAGTGATGATTTAAATAGGGGAATCTTAAAAGAGATAAAATTTCCTGATATGCCAGTTCAAGGAATTAGTCTAGTTTACATACCAAGTTTTATCACAAAAGCACCGCGTGAATTCTTAAATAAATACTTTAATATCAAAATTTAAGCCTATTTTTAGGCTTTTTATTTTTATCTATAACATTTTTGATATATTTACAATACAATTTAAGCATTTTATTATTTCTCTAATATTTATTAAGATTAAATTATAGAAGGAGAGGTAAGAAAAATGAAAGTATATCAGTTAAGATTGACGGACCTTAACATATTATTAGAACCCGTCTTTGAATCTAAAGAAAGTGCAATGTTATT
Organism: uncultured Bacillota bacterium; assembly: GCA_947176475.1. GTDB lineage: Bacteria > Bacillota_I > Bacilli_A > RF39 > UBA660 > CAG-582. The sequence goes on along the minus strand of CAMWQX010000025.1, from coordinate 3,261 downwards.
TATGAGTAAATATCATAATCGAGCAGTTAACATTGAAGAAAACATAATTAGCATTCCAAAAAATAATTATGTTTATCGTATCTTGAAAAACGATGAAGAAGGATACGAATTATTAGACAATATATTTGCCGATATTGAAGAAACTAAAAAATACATTGAAAATGGTTGTTTGAATGATTGCCAAATTGTTAAAGAATCATTATTGAGTAATAAGAATTTTGATTATCAATTAATTGAGGTATAACAATGATTAAATTATTGGGGCAATTCAATAGCAAAAAGGATAAAACGCGAAAATGGGTTTTTGAAAACGAAAATAATGAGATAATCGAGATATCTCTAATTAGTAACAAGAATCAAGATATTCTTTATGCCCCTACACACTATAATTGTCCACTTGGCTGCCGAGAATGTACATTATCATCTATCAATCAATGCTCAACATTAAAACCTATTAGATATGAGGAATTGATGGAAGCCATTGGTAAAACCATTCTTGATGGCGATAAACGCGTATCCACAAATACGAAGATACTTATATCATTTTGTGGAGTTGGTGAGCCATTATTAAATATGCCATTGCTTGAAAGAATATATAATGAAAAATATAGTCTTGAAATATTTGGTTATAACAACATTGGCGTTGAAATATCTACATTTATGCCCAATGAAGAATTAAAGAATATAGCATCCAATTTAAAATATCCAACAAGAATTATATATCGTTTGTCTTCTCCCTGTGATGATAAGCGAAGAAATCTTGAGCCATCAGTGACCCTATCTGTTGATACTTCACTAAGTTATTTAAAAATATATAATGATGGTATTTTAAATGAACCTGAAAGAAAGAAACAATTTAAAGCTTTCTTTGGTCGAAAAAATCCTATAGAGATTCGTTACAGTATCATTCCCGATGTTAATGATTCTCTTTTTGAACTTGCTAATTTACAGTATTTTCAAGATCGTTTTCAAATCCCTATATCGTTCTTAAAAAATGACAATGGTGAACAAGAATGGATAGATAATATATTAAGTCATTATCCCGAAGCCAAATTACGTATTGAAAAAGCTTATGGACGTGATATCGGTTCTTTGCATGGTGAATTTGATGAAAGCTCTTATGCAACAACAAATGGCGATGATGCAAAAGTTGCACCAGTATATCACCTTCCTGAAATACAAGAAAATGTTCAAACAATTAAAAAAGTTTTAGATAATAAAGTAGTTTAATAACTACTTTTATTATGGTATAATTTAGATAATAAAGAGGGTATGTGAAATGGAAAAAGTATATGTTTTTGGACATAAAAATCCTGATACTGATGCCGTATGTGGTTCTATCGCCTTAGCTTATTTAAAAAATAAATTAGGAATGAACTGTGAGCCTCGTATTTTAAGTGCGATAAATCCGGAAACCGCATATGTGTTAAAAAAATTTAATGTTGAAGTTCCAAGATATTTAAATGATGTTCGTGTTCAAATAAAAAATGTTAACTATAATCATGATTACCTAATAAATGAGAATCGTCCGATAATTGAAGCATTCAACTTCTTAAATAATAAAGGTATAACAGGTATTCCTCTAGTTGATGATGAATTTAAATTAAAGGGCTATGTTTCCTTAAAAGAAATTGCTGCCGAAATGATTAACAGTGAAGTTTTATCATTGAATACCTTATTTTCCAATCTTTTGATAACATTAGAAGCTAACGATTATTTAAAGTTTGATGAAGTTATTAAAGTTAATTTAACAGGTCATGATCAAACTATTTTAATTCTTGATAAGCCTGTTAAAATGTTGGAACATATCATTGAAAATAAACCTAAACTTCTAATTATCGCAGAAGGTATCTTAGTACCCAAAGAGATACGTGAAGAGATTAAAAATCAAAAAATAAATATGATAATAACTGACTTTAGCAAATATAAAGTTTTAAGAACCTTATGTCTTGCTAACCCTATTAAAAACATAAAAAGAGGTCAGAATACCATAACCTTTAATAAAAATGATTACTTAACTGACTTTGAAGATGTAACAAGACGTTACAAACATACCAATTATCCTATTGTTAACAACCATAATGTCTGTCTTGGTATGCTAAGAACCATCGATGCTCATGAAGTAAATAAAAAGAAAGTTATTCTTGTTGATCATAATATGGTTGATCAATCTGTTGATGGTTTATATGAAGCTGAAATACTAGAAGTAATAGATCATCACAACATTGGCGATATTAATACATCTACACCAATTAATTTCCGTACCATGAATGTTGGAGCTGTTAATACTATAATTTATTATATGTATAAGGAAAACAATATAAAGATTCCTGCCTCTATTGCTGCTTTAATGCTATCTGGCATTATATCCGATACCTTGTTATTACAAAGTCCGACGACTACTCAAAAAGATCAATTAGTAGCAAGTGATTTAGCAACTATCGCAGGTTTAGACTTAGAAAGTTTTGGAACAGAACTATTAGAAAGCGGCGTTTCAATTGATGGATTAACTGCCAATGAAATAATTTATAAAGATTGTAAAACCTATAAAGTAGGTGGATCTTCTATGGCCATTGCTCAAGTATTCACAACCGATATCAATATCTTTAAACCTCGCTATGAAGAATTAATTCATGAACTTAATCGCATGGATGGTATTCATGATTATCGTGTATGTGCCTTATTCATCACAAACTTCTTGACTAATAATTCCTATATATTATTCTCTGATGGCTCAAAGAAAGCCTTAGAAATTGCCTATGGTATAGATGACATCAAAGAAGGAGAATTATTAAAGGGTGTTGTATCGCGTAAAAAACAAATGATTCCTGAAATTATGGATGTTGTAGAACACATGTAAGAGTAATATTTATTACTCTTTTTATGTTATAATGAAATTGGGTGGTTTTATGATTAATTATGAATTGTTAGAAAAGTTAAGAAAAGATAAAAAGTGGAGTTATACAACTTTAGCGAAAAAATTAGATTGTCCTGTGGATATTGTAAAACTATGGGAAACTGGAGAAATGACACCGAGTGAAACTGATTTAGTTAAAATAGCATACCATTATGATATAAATGTTGAAGAACTATATATCGAAGAAGAACCCAAAAGAGAAATAAGCATCTTAACTATTATATTTCTTTTCCTTTTTGGTTGTGTAGTCGGGATTTTTACAAGCAACATAATGTATACTTTTATCTTTCCTATTCTTAATATCTTTCTCTATATTTGCATATATAACTTATATAAGTATAAAG
>CAMWQX010000024.1 GCA_947176475.1 uncultured Bacillota bacterium | reverse complement strand
GGATAATAATATTCCTTATAGAGTCGATTATACGAATGAATTAGATGATTATACGCGAAATAGATATCGTCATAATGTATTGCCTTTCTTGAAAGAAGAAGATATGCAAGTTCATTTAAGATTCTTGAAATTTAGTCAAGAGTTGAAAATGGCTTTAGATTATATAGATTCAGAAGTTTTTAAGGAAATAAAAGAGATATTTGTTGATAACTGTTTAGATTTGAACGAATTTTTAGGTGTTAACGAATATATTCAAAGAAGGATTATTAATAATATATTAGAGGTAATTTATCCAGATAATTTATATTTAGTTAATGGTAATCATATAGATGAAGTTTTGAAGATAATTAAGAGTAGTCAACCAAATATAAAAGTGAGTTTACCAAATAATGTATGTGTTACAAAAGAATATGATAAATTATATTTTGGTAGTAAAGAAGAAATACTTAATGATTATGAAGTGAAGTTAGATAAAGAAGTTAAAGTGCCAAATGGTATCATCAAAATAGTTGATAGTACAAGTGATACGAGTAATTATACGATGCGTTTAAATAGCAAGGATATCACTTTGCCGATAATTATTAGAACGCGTCATGATGGAGATAAAATGCAAGTTAAGAATATGAAAGGTCATAAAAAAATTAATGATATTTTCATTGATTCAAAGATAAATTTGGCATCTCGAGCAGCTTGGCCAGTGGTTACAGATGTAAAGGGCGTGATTTTATGGCTTCCAGGGTTAAAGAAAAGCAATTTTGATATTCCAATTGACGAGGAATATGATATAATATTAAGGTATGAAAAAGGAGAGAAATTAGATGAACAAGAAAATTAGTACAAAACAAACTATGCCTTATGTAATATTAATAATTGTAATAAGTTCTGTTTTAGCTATGTTTAGCTTTGGTGGAACAAAATACAATGAATTAACTTACAATCAATTGTTACAAGAATTTGGCAATGGTAGTGTTACCGAAATTGAAACAACTGAATATAGTGGTAAGGGTATTTATTACATTACAGGTAAGTTACAAGGATATAAGAAAAATGAGTATTTTAAAGTAAATGCTCCACTTTCCGAAACAGTTCAAGAGACACTTGCTAAGTATTCGGCTATGAATGAATTTAATTGGAAAGTAAATACTAATCCAGAAAATAGTAGTTGGTTACTAATATTAATAAATGTAGTACCAATAGTCGTTATTGTTGGTGGAACAATATTCTTATTTACTAAATTAAGTGGATCAAATAAATCTAGTATGGATTTTGGAAGAAGCCGTGCTCGTTTAAGCGAAGATGGTGGTAAGGTTAGATTTAAAGATGTTGCTGGTTTAGAGGAAGAAAAAGAAGAAGTTGCTGAATTAATTGACTTCTTAAAGAATCCTAAGAAGTTCCAAAAATTAGGAGCTAGAATTCCTAAAGGTGTCTTATTAGTAGGTCCTCCAGGAACAGGTAAAACATTACTCGCTAAAGCTGTAGCAGGTGAGGCAAATGTACCATTCTACTTTATAAGTGGTTCTGATTTTGTTGAATTATTCGTAGGTGTTGGTGCTAGCCGTGTAAGAGATATGTTTAAACAAGCTAAACATTCAGCTCCATGTTTGATATTTATTGATGAAATTGATGCTGTTGGGCGTCAAAGAGGTACTGGTTTAGGTGGAGGACATGATGAACGTGAACAAACACTTAACCAATTATTAACAGAGATGGATGGTTTTGGCGTTAATGAAGGTATTATCATTATTGCTGCAACAAATAGACCAGATGTCTTAGATCCAGCATTATTACGTCCAGGAAGATTTGATAGACAAGTAACAGTTAGTTTACCTGATCAAAAGGAAAGACTTTCTATATTAAAAGTCCATGCTAAAGATAAAATATTTGCACCTAGTGTTAATTTAGAGAATTTATCTAAACGTACTCCAGGATTTAGTGGAGCAGATTTAGAGAACTTACTTAATGAAGCAGCATTACTTGCGGTAAGACGCAATAAGAGTGCAATTGGCATGAGTGAAATAGATGAAGCTACAGACCGTGTAATTATGGGACCAGCTAAGACTAGTCGTAAGATTACAGATAATGAAAAACGTTTGGTTTCTGTTCATGAAGCAGGACATGCTGTAGTTGGTTTAAAACTTGAAGAGGCAGAAGATGTTCATAAGATTACAATCATTCCTCGCGGAATGGCTGGCGGATATACAATGATGCTTCCAAAAGAAGAAAAGATGGGTATATCTACGCGCAATGAATTAATTGCCAAGATTACTGGTTTACTTGGTGGACGTGTTGCTGAAGAATTATTCTTAGGTGAAGTTACGACTGGTGCTAGTGATGACTTTAAGAGAGCAACAAAGATTGCCCGTGCGATGGTTACGGAATATGGTATGTCAGGTTTAGGTCCTGTTCAATTAGAAGAGAGAAGCGAAGGAGTATTCTTAGGAAGAGATTATAATAAATCAAAGAATTTCTCTGATGCTGTGGCTTTAGAAATTGACCAAGAAGTTCGTAAGATTATTGATGAATGTTATAAAAAGACAACAAAGATTTTAAAAGATAATAAAAAGTTAGTAATGCTTATAAGTGATGCTTTAGTGGAAAGAGAAACATTAACTAAGGAAGAAATTGATGAACTAGTAGAAACTGGTAAGATTTCGGAAAAAGATGATGAAGAAATTTTAAAGAAGCTAAAGGATAAAGCTAAAGAACTTGGTATAAAAGGTTATACGAAGATGAGCAAAGAAGAACTTGAAAGGGCAATAGAAAATTCTACTGAAAAGTAGAATTTTTTATGTTATAATGAATAATAGGTGAGAATCATGAAGAATAATAGAGGTAGTGCTAAGACTTATTTAATTTTATTTATTATTTTATTTGTTTCGATAGTTGGTATTATTTTGATGCTTAATATGGTAGAAACATCGCATAAAGCAACGCCTTTAAAGAATGATTCAACTACGGAGACGACAGAGAAGAAAGATGAACCGATAATTGCTACGAATTTTTCATCATCTTTATCAGATATTATAGGAAATAATCGCTTTTTAGATAATTATAAAGAAGAAGTAATATATAGTGGAGCAGTTTTTAACTTTAATTGTACAAGTTATGATGAGGAAAAGAAGGTTTGTATAGAAGGTAGTGCTCTTATGAATATAGGTACAGCTTTAGTTCCTTTATTTACCTATAAGAATGAAGCGGAAAATTATTTAAAAAGAGCAGATGACTATTATATTATTGTAAATGATGGGTTTATTATATTAGTTATGAATGAAGCTGGTGTTAAAAAGGGTGTTGCTAAAGTAATGAGCCGTTATGGTAAATTTAAGTATGATATTGAAAATGTCATAACGGGCTATAAAGATGGAAAAGATATCCTTAAAGGGATTTATCCAAGTATGAAAGATAATGTTATAACTTATTATGCCTGTGAGTCTAAAAGCGTAAAAGTTTTATCTTTAGATTTGAATAAACCAGAGGAAATCGAGTTTCTTGATGATATAGAAAAGGTGACTTGTAATTAAAAGAGTATTTTTACTCTTTTTTTGTTTAAAAATATTGTATAGTTATGTTATAATTGATTATGTAGACAAATTATAAAAGAAAGTAGTGGTTTTAATATGGCAAGAGTCATTTCATTAGTTAATCAAAAGGGTGGAGTAGGAAAAACTACTACGAGTATTAATCTATCTGCATCATTAGGTAAATTAGGGAAAAAAACGCTTTTGATTGATTTGGACCCACAAGGAAATACTTCGACAGGTTTAGGCATTAATAAGGCGGATATTAAGGGAAGTGTTTATGATTGTTTAAATGGTCAGTCAACGGCTAAAGAGACAATTATTAAAACAAGATTTACCAATTTATATGTGTTGCCAGCAACGATTAATTTGGCAGGTATTGATATTGAACTTATCAATATGACACATGAAAATGCTGATTTTAAGATGAATGAACAACTTAAGAATATCATTGATTCAGTAAGAAATAATTTTGATTATATTATAATTGATTGTCCACCAAGTTTGGGACTTTTAACAACTAATGCATTAGTAGCAAGTGATGCGGTTATTATTCCAGTGCAATGTGAATTCTTTGCTCTTGAAGGTATTACCCAATTGCTTAATACAATTATTATGACACAAACGAAATTAAATCCAAGATTACAAATTGAAGGAGTACTATTAACAATGTTAGACTCTCGCACAAATTTAGGATTAGAAGTAGTTGAAGAAGTAAGAAGATTCTTCAATGAGAAGGTATTTAATACGATTATCCCTCGTTTGATTAGATTAGTTGAAGCTCCAAGCCATGGTGAACCAATTAATGAATATGAACCAACAAGTAGAGCTGCAGAAGCCTACAATAATTTGGCAAAGGAGGTTATCGAACGAGATGCCACAAACTAGTAGAAAAGCCCTAGGTACGGGATTAGAACAATTATTTAGTAGTGCACAAGTGGATTATAATGCTATTGAAGAGCAAATTGTTGCAACAACTCCAGAAAGTGATATTAAAGAGATACCAGTTTCGGAAATAAGAAGTAATCCTTATCAGCCACGTAAGCATTTTGATGAAGTAGCGCTTCAAGAATTAGCCGATTCTATTAAGGAACATGGGATACTTGAGCCGGTAATTGTTAAAAAGGCCATAAAAGGGTATGATTTAGTTGCTGGAGAAAGAAGAACTAAGGCAGCAAGATTAGCTGGATTAGAGAAAATCCCGGCAATTGTAAAAGATTTTAGTGATGAGGCAATGATGGAACTTGCCCTTTTAGAGAATATTCAAAGAGAAGATTTATCGGCTATTGAAGAAGCAGAGGCAATCAAAAATATTATGGATAAATTAAATTATACACAGGAAATGATTGCTAAAAGATTTGGTAAGAGTCGTAGCTATATTACAAATTTATTGGGACTTTTGAATTTGCCTAAAAATGTTCAAGATGATGTTGTAAATGGCAATATTAGCATGTCTCATGCTCGTGTTTTATCAAAATTTGAAGATATGGATAAAGTCCAAGAGATGGCAAATGTTATCAAAACTAATAAGATGAGTGTTCATGAATTAGAAGAGATATCACAAGCCGGAGATATCGAAAAGAAAAATAAAGTAAGAAGAGTTAGCGTTCAAACATCTAGTAGACATAAGATATATGAAGCAACATTGAGAGAAGTAATAGGTGCTAAAGTAACTATTAGTAATGGTAAAATTACGATTCCATTTGTTACTGATGCTGATTTAGATCGTATTTTGGAAATATTAAATATAGAAATAGGTGAATAAAATGCTAGAATATCTTTTATCAGTATGTAAAAGTTCAAAATTCTATGTGCCAGTAATTACTATATGTGTTACGATAGTGATTATTAATATGTCATCTAAGGTAGTTAAAAAGTTAATTAATCGAAATTCCAATAACTTTGAAATAAAAAAGAGAAATACGATAGTTTCTCTACTGGAAAATATCATAAGATATATTCTCGTTATTATTGCAATTTTAATTATTTTAAGTGTGTGGGGTATTAATGTTTCAGCACTTATTACCGGTTTAGGAATTGCTGGAGTAGTTGGTGGTCTTGCTATTCAAGATGCCTTAAAAGATATTATTATGGGATGTAATATCATAATGGATAATTACTTTATCGTAGGAGATTTAGTAACTTATGATGGTTTTACCGGAGAAGTTGTGGAATTTGGTTTAAAGAATACGAAGATAAAGGCCTTTGATGGAACTGTTTTAGTAGTAGCTAATCGTTCGATTAGTAAAATTATTAATTTAAGTCAAAAAGATCAAGCAGTATTTATAACTGTTCCAACATCATATGATGAAACAGAAGAGAATGTTGCTAAGGTATTAAATAAAGTATGTAAGGAAGTTAAGAAATTCAAAGAGGCCACAAAAGAGGGAGAATACTTAGGTGTCAATGAATTAAGCGAATCTTCTGTTGATTATTTAATTAAGGTACAATGTAAGGCAGGAGATCAATATGCGTTAAAGCGCAAGGTCTTAGCCTTGGTTAAACATGAATTTGATAGTAATGGATTAAAGATTCCTTATAAACAAATTGAGGTTCACAATGGAAAAAGAGTTTAAATTAAATGATAAAGTTATAATGAAAAAAGCTCATGCATGTGGAACTAATGAATGGTTAATTACACGCATGGGAGTAGATGTAAAGATAAAGTGTATTCATTGTAATAGAGAAATTATGATGGATAGATTAGAATTTAAAAAGAAATTAAAAGGAGTAATCGATGAAAAAGTTCAAGAAGATTAGAGATAGAATTCGTCTTCATCCAATGATGGCTTTTATATTGCTAACAGCTTTAGTTATCGTTGTAAGTGGGATATTGGATATATTTGATGCTTCAATTACTTATAATAAAGTAAATACAAGAACAGGGGCTTATGAATCAACATTAGTTACTGTTGAATCTTTACTTAATTTAAGTGGTATTAAATATATATTTTCAAATACAGTATCTAACTTTGTTAACTTTACGCCTCTTAGTATGTTACTTATTGTACTAATTGGTATTGGTATTATGGATCGAAGTGGATTTCTAGATACAATATTTTTTGTATTAACGAAGAATGTAGCTAAGACAACGGTTACTTTTGTCTTTGCACTGATATGTATATTAGTTAGTATGACTGGGGATTTAGGTTTTATTGTCTTAATACCTTTGTCGGCATTATTATTTAAATATGGCAAACGCAATCCGATTGTCGGTATAATTATGTGTTTTGCTGCAGTATCGCTCGGATATAGTATAAATATTTTGATAAGTAGTGTAGAATCATCCTTAATGCAATCGACATCTTTAGCGGCAGGAATTATATCTAGTGGTTATCGTATGCGTTCATATGCTTTCTCATTTATAATGTTAGCTGCTACTTTTATAGGTGCTGGGCTAATTACTTATGTAACAGAGAGAGTTATTGCCCCTAAGATAGGTAAATATGAAGTAGATGAAGAAGAGATAGTACAAGATAAAGATAAACTTACGCGTAAAGAGATGCGAGGTTTAATTCTAGCTGGTATTGGTGCTGCAATCTATCTACTTATAATTATTTATAATATTATACCTAATGTTCCTTTAGGAGGAAATCTGTTGGATTATTCACAGGGAAGATATATCGATAAGTTATTTGGAAGTGATTCTTTCTTTAATAGTGGATTTGTCTTCATTGTAACATTCTTATTTGTAATAGTAGGACTTTTATATGGTATTGGAACTAAGAATATAGAAAATCACCGAGATATATGTAATTCATTATCCCATTCTCTTGATGGTATTGGTAAAATAATTGTTTTAATATTCTTTGCCAGTATGTTTGTTTCTCTTTTAAGATATACGAATATTGGTTTATTATTTACAGCTTGGATAACAAGTGGATTAAATGCGGTTAATTTTGGAGGAATACCTCTAATTATCTTGATGTTATTTGTAGCAATTATTACGACGATATTGTCACCAAACTTACTTAATAGATGGGTGATATTAAGTGGTACAGTCGTACCAATGATGATGACGAATGGATTTACTCCAGAATTTGCTCAGATGTTATTTTCGGTAGGTACAAGTATTGCCTATGGAGTAACACCAGCAATGGCTTATTTCGTTATCTATGTATCATTTTTGGAAAAGTATGATAAAGATGGTGTATCAATTATTCAAGCAATTAAATATATTATGCCATATGTATTAATTATTTTAGTAATGTGGATAGCTTTATTAATAATTTGGTATTTAGTTGGTATACCTCTAGGAATTAATTCTTATATCGTATTATAATAAGGAAGATTATTCTTCCTTTTTTGTTTAAAATATGGTAAATTATTAGTATAAGAGTCGGAAAGAGAGTAAAAAGGGTATGAGTAAGTTACATGAAAGTATAAAAGTTTCGGCAGTTGAGTTTTGGGAATTCATCTTTGCCATGGGTTTTGCCCTTCTAAGTTTTAATACAATTGCTTGGGGTATGAATAAGGGAATGAATGAAACCTTGTTTTCAGGCGGAAAGGTAATGGAATATTTTATCATAGTAACAGGTGTTTATTTAGTTGCAACATATGAAAAATTAAAGATGAAGAAGACAAAGAAGATAAGTACCTGGAAATATGTTAAAGAGAATTTAGTAAATTATTATCCTGCTATATTGGCCGGAGTATTACTTGTCTTTATTGTAAGAAATTCGATAACAGGAACGCCTTTAATTAGAATACCAAGATTATTAGTTGGATCAATGCTTGAATTATTTGGTTTATCACAGACAGGAATTTTATCTTATGAGTTATTACCTGGCAATCAAGCTTTAGCTGATGCTATTGCCAATGGGGGAATAAATATCTTATGGAATGAGCCTTTATCTTATCTATCAGCAATGATTATAGCAGGATCTTTCTTATTCTATGCTTTAAGTCACAATGAGGAGTTATATAAAAATGTAATATGTCCATTAGTAATTATTGTGGGATATGGTACTTTAAGTATAATGGGTGATTATAGTTCAGTTAACTTAACTTCTTTTGGAGTATCGGCAATTTTAATTAGATGTTTATCAGGTTTGGCTTTAGGTAGTTTGATATATTATTTTGCCTTGCATTTGAAACAAAATCATTATCCAATATTCTCTAAGAGCTTTTTAACTATTATTAATTTATTATTTATAATATATTTTATATGGTCATTTATCTTTGGTATTGAGTGGAGTGGAACAGTCAATATGATTTTCATTATTCCATTTATCATTATCAATTTAGTAGGAGAAGATTATATTTCCAAGAATTTGGATAATCATTTCTCGATTTATTTAGGCCAGATTGCTCTTTATATATTTTCAAGTCATATAGCATTTGTCTATTTAGTACCACATTTATTTCCAACATTAAATTTTACTAATTCAATAATTATTTATATGTTAGTATGCTTTGTTTGGGCCAACTTCATGTATCTATTTGATTCATTTGTGGTAACACCTTTATTTAGAAGAAAGTAACTTTATGTTACTTTTTTAATACCATTTTATTTTTTTGTTGGCGATTAAAACGTTAGTAAATTTCAATAAAGAATTGAAGTGTTATATTGCATATTTTGGAGGTAGTTATGAAAATAATTGAAAATCCTTTTTGGGTATTTTATTTGAGCGAATCTAACCTAAGTTTTGATAAAAATAAAGTAGGAAAATGGATGTACTTTTTTAATGATAAGTTATTCGCTTCAAAACTATGTAAAATGGCTATTGAGGATAGTGTTGTTG
>CAMWQX010000023.1 GCA_947176475.1 uncultured Bacillota bacterium | reverse complement strand
CTACCAACTTTATTTTCTTTCTTAACTGGTTCTTTTTTAGCTTTTTGTTTACCATCATCAGCTTTACCTTCCATAGGTTTAGCAGTGAAGTTTTGCTTAATTTCCATCTTAAGTAAGAATGTTGCAATTGATGCATCGATATTATCTTGCATTCTTTCAAACATCTCATAACCCTCTAAAGCATAAGCTTGTAAAGGATTATTCTGGCCATAACCACGTAATCCAATACCTTCTCTTAAGTTATCCATATCCGAAATATGTTTAACCCAAGCTTCATCAATTACACGTAGTGAAATATGTTTTTCAAAATCTCTAACGATATCCTCAGGAACAATAGCAATCTTCTCTTCATAATCTTCAATTACTCTTTCACTGATAATATTAGAAACTTCATCTTCTGTTAAGCCACTTAACTCCTCAAGTTTAAGTTTATCATTCTTAAGTAGATTATGATTAACAGCATCCATAATGGAATTTAAATCATCATCTGTTAAATATCCTTCTGGTTCAATATGTGAATCAATTAAAACATCTATATGATCATGAATGATATCTAAGATTATATTATGAATATCTTCTGAATCTAATATTTCATTTCTTCTTTCATAGATAATCTTTCTTTGTTCGGAAACAATATTATCATAATCTAGTAAGTTCTTACGCATATCGTAGTTGTTTCCTTCAACTTTCTTTTGTGCTGATTCAACAGATTTAGTAAACATCTTACTTCTTACTTGTTCCATCTCATCTAAACCTAATGATTGAACCATACCTTTAATCTTATCAGCACCAAAGCGATGCATTAATTCATCTTCAAATGAGATAAAGAATTGTGAATATCCAGGATCTCCTTGACGACCAGCACGTCCACGTAACTGATTATCAATACGACGTGATTCATGTCTTTCTGTACCAATTACACATAAACCTCCTAATTCAGCAACACCTTCACCTAACTTAATGTCGGTACCACGACCAGCCATATTAGTTGCAATAGTAACTGCACCCTTCTCACCAGCCTTAGCAATAATCTCGGCTTCTCTAGCATGATTCTTAGCATTTAAAACTTCATGTTTAATATGCTCTTTAGTTAACATTCTTGATAACTTTTCATTTGATTCAACACTTATAGTACCAACTAGTATAGGTTGTCCCGTTTCATGAACTTCTTTAATGAATTCTACAATAGCTTTATATTTGCCATTAATTGTAGCATACATTAAATCACTCATATCTTGTCTTATACAAGGTTTATTGGTAGGTATTTGAATAACATACATGTTATAAATATCTCTAAATTCTTCTTCTTCCGTTTTAGCCGTACCAGTCATACCAGAAATCTTAGCATACATACGGAATAAATTTTGGAATGTAATTGTTGCCATTGTACGAGTTTCTTCATTGATTGGGACTCCTTCTTTTGCTTCAATTGCTTGATGTAATCCATCAGAGAATTGTCTTCCTTCCATCAAACGTCCAGTAAATTGGTCAACGATAACAACTTTTTGTTCTCCATCAACAACATAATCAACATCTAAACTCATTCCATAATTAGCTTTTAATGCTTGATTAATATGATGAACTAAAGCTGTATTTTCTGATGAATATAAATTCTTTAATTTGAAATATTTTTCAATCTTCTTAGAACCCTCTTCTGTTAAGATTACACTCTTAGTCTTAGCATCAACTGAGTAATCATCTTCCTCGTCTAAAGACTTAACAGCTCTATCAGCTTCAATATAAAGATTAGCTGAATTAACTTTACCACCACTTATAATTAATGGCGTTCTTGCCTCATCTATTAAAATTGAGTCAACCTCATCTAGAATAACATAATTAAGTTTTCTTTGAACGCGATCTTCTGGTCTAACAACCATATTATCCCTCAAATAATCGAAACCAATCTCATTATTTGTTGAATAAGTTACATCACAATTATAAACTTCTCTTTTTTGCTCAGGACTTAATTCTCTTAAGTTTATACCTACACTTATTCCTAAGAATTCAAATATAGGTCCCATCCACTTAGCATTACGATCAGTTAAGTATTCATTAACTGTTACAACATGTACACCCTTACCAGTTAAAGCATTTAAATAAGCTGGTAATACTGTTGTTAATGTCTTACCTTCACCAGTCTTTAACTCAGCTAAGTTACCAAAGTGTAATGCTAAACCACCAAGTATTTGAACATAGTAAGGTTTTTCACCTATCATACGGAAAGCTGCTTCTCTTGCTGTTGCAAAAGCTTTAATGATTACTTCTGTATCATCAACAGTTTTACCATTTTCTAACATTTCCTTTAGCTTTTCAGTCATACCTGCTAACTCTTCGTCACTCATCTTTGTATATTCATCATCTAAAGCAACGATTTTATCAGCAATACCTCTAAATCTTTTTAATTCTTTATATTCAGTATCTATTAAACTTTTTAAAAATCCCATAAATTAACCTCCAGTAATAATTATTTTAACACAAATAAATAAAAACAAATAGATTTGCTTTTAAATCTAGATATATATATTAAGTAAATTACCTACTTATTACACTATACCTCAATAAAAGTATACCATAACAAATGAAAAAAGGCTAAGAAAATAGCCTTTTTCCTCAAAAAAATCGTACTTTTTAGTTAAAATTCAACTAATATTTTCAGAATTTAATAAAACTAAGTTTTATTTAGCATTAATAATGCCATATTGTCCATCTTTTCTCTTATAAAGAACTGATGTACATTCTTCATCGACATTCTTAAATACAAAGAAATCATGTCCTAATAATTCCATTTGTAGAATAGCTTCTTCTTCACCCATTGGTTTAGATTCAATATTTTTTCTCTTAATAATTATTGTATCTTCTTCTTTATCATCAGCTACTTCATCAAATAGCATGAATCCCATAGTATCTACATTTCTAAATCTATTTAATTTAGTTTTATTTTTTCTTATTTGTCTTTCTAATACATCAATAACTTCATCAACTGCAGCATATAAATCAGCATGCTTTTCCTCTGCTCTTAAAGTATATCTATCAGTTGGGATAGTTACCTCAATTGATTGTGCTCCATTCTTAACACGAATTAAAACATGAGCTGAAATCTTTGTAGGCTCTTCAAAATATTTTTCAAGACGTTCTAACTTTTCCTTAACATAATTTTTGATTGCCTCAGTAATTTCAATCTTGTCACCACGAATATTAATATTCATAATATCACCTTCCTACTTCAATTATATCAAGGAATTAAGAAATATTAAAGAAATTTATAATACTTCTAGTACAACTTTTTCTACTACTTCCACTGCTTGCAAACCTTTTACAGTCTCAATTAATTTAAAATCAACTATATCACCTTCATTTAAGGTCTTATAGCCATCTTTTAAAATAGCAGAGTAGTGAACAAAAATGTCTTCTAAGTTTTCAACTTCAATAAATCCATAACCTTTTTCATTATTGAACCATTTAACTTTTCCTGTCACTATTTACACCTTCTTCCTTTAATACATCCCGATTATAACCCAATCAAAATGAAAAAAAGGTCGAACGATGTCGACCACTTTAATATTTTAAAAAATAATCTCTTAAATTATAACTTTTAGCTAAAAGTTCTACCTTTTCACCTGTTTTTAAAGTAAAACTATTGCCAATAAAATCATATTCTTTAACTAAATTATCATCAACTATGCAATCAAAACTGCACATTTTATAATTATCAGGTAACTCACTTAACAAAGTTTTGAACTTTCCCCTATGACTAATTCGATAATTCTTTTTCTCTGTATGTGCAACAATTTTCCCCTTTTCGATTTCTATATATTGAATTTTTTCTTTTATATCTACTAATTTCATAAATTCTCCTAATAACTTTTTCGACTCTCACGATCTAAATCGCGCTTCTTTATCGTTTCTCTTTTATCATATAATTTTTTACCCTTACATACTCCTAAAAGTACTTTAACTTTATCTTTCTTAAAATACATCTTTAAAGGAATAAGCGAATATCCTTGTAGTTTCATGTCTTCCGCTAATCTCATTATTTCATTTTTATGTAGTAATAACTTTCTACTTCTTCTCTCTTCATGATTAAATCTATTACCTTCATCATATTTGGCAATATACATATTCGTAACAAATACTTCACCATTTTTAATTCTTGCAAAAGTATCTTTAATACTTACACTGCCTTTTCTAATTGATTTAATCTCTGTTCCCGTTAAAGCTATACCACATTCAATTTCTTTTTCGACAAAATAATCAAAATAAGCCTTACGATTATTAATCTCTATCATGGCGTCCCTCTATTACTAAGGTAAAATCTATATATGATAATTCCACATTAACTGAAATACATCTAACTCTTACCCGATCCCCAAATGTATATTTTTTCTTACTATTCTTAGCAATAATACACTGATGCTCTTCGACAAATGTATATATATCATTTGGTAAAGTCTCTAAATTGACAAAACCTTCTACTAAATTATCTAACTGAACAAAGAAACCATTTTTCATAACCCCACTTATAATAGCTGAGTATTCTTCATTGATATGGTGTTCCATATATTCACTCATTTTTTTCTTCGTAACTGCTCGTTCCGCTTCCGTTGCCGCTACTTCTCTTTCACTACTATGTTCGGCAACTCCAGGTAAGTGTTGTTCTAAATAATTAAATGTTTTATTATCCATATTATGTTCAAATAAACATGTTCTTAAAATACGATGTACTTGTAAATCCGGATATCTTCTTATCGGACTCGTAAAATGCGTATAATTCATACTTGCTAAACCAAAATGACCAATATTATTCGTATCATACTTCGCTTTTGGCATACATCTTACCGCCATTGCTCTAAATATAGCATCAGTTTCATCACCTGTTGTTACTTGATCTAATAACTTTTGGAACATATGCGGATTCATTGTCTTATATTTACCCTTGATCATCCTTCCTGCTGATACACAGAAAGTTATATAGGCAGCTATTTTTTCTTCTTTAGGTACATCATGAACACGATAGATACTTGGTATACCTAATTGACTTATTGTTCTCGCAACTGTTTCATTCGCAGCAACCATAAAATCTTCAATTAACTTCTCACCCTCTAATTGTTCACGCTTCTTAATATCTATAGCACGTCCATTTTCATCACATATAATCTTTGGTTCATCTGTTCCAAAATCACTAGCTCCACGATGAACTCTCTCTGCTCTTATAATATGTGCAAGTTCTTGCATCAAATCCATCATATCCGTAAATTCTTCATAGCCTTCATCAACTATGTTTTCCATCAAATAATGGTTTACTGAAGCATAAGTCATTTTCTTTTTAGAATTAATGATTGTTGGATATATATCTGAATCAACAACTATACCACGATTATTTATCTTCATCTCACAAGTAATTGCACATCTATCAACATTGGGATTTAAAGAACAAATACCATTAGATAATTTGTGTGGAAGTTGTGGAATAACAGCGTCTGCTAAATATGAAGATGTTCCTCTTGTAAAGGCCTCTTTATCAAGTGGTGAATTTTCTTTTACATAGTAAGATACATCAGCAATATGTACACCTAATACATACAAATCTCCTTCACGTTCAATACTAATTGCATCATCGATATCTTTAGTTGTAATATCATCAATTGTAACAATTCTTTTACTCGTTAAATCTCTTCTACCAACTCGATCACTATCTAATACTTCATTTGGTAATTCTTCGGCTTCTTTCATAGCCTCTTCTGGAAACTCTGGATAAATCTCATACTGAGCAGCAATCGTTAAAATATCTTCATTAGCATCATCCTTATGACAAATATGTTTAACCACTTCAGCACTATATTTATTTTTACCTAAATCCTCTATTGTCTTAACGACAACAATCTCTCCCTCAACACAAGGTTCCATTGATTCTTTAGTTATTTCTAATTCAATTTGTAACTTCTCTTTAGGTTCAAAATAGATATTTTTCCCATCTGATTTAATAATACCTACAATATTGCTTAAATCTCTTTTTAATACCTTCAAAACTCTTCCTTCGCATTTTTTACCATCTTGAGCAAGTATCTCAACTAAAACCTCATCTTTATCTAAAGCATATCCAATATTTTCTTTTGCAATATGAATATCTTCTCCCCCGGGAACAATTAAAAAACCAAAGCCCTTTTTATTAACGGATAATTTTCCCATCTTAAAATTAGCACATTTACTATATAACATGTACTTATCTTTTTTAGTTTTATAAACAACGAAATCTCTAACTAAATCTTCTAAATCATCAGCGAGATTCCTCAACTCGTCTGCTGTTTTTAAATTTAACTCATCACTTATTGCTAGCAAATCTAAAGCAATTCCCGATTTTTCTAAAACAGCTATGATATCTTCTTTCATCTTATCACCTAAATTCATTATAACACTTACTTTGAAAACGCCATAAAAAAAGTACATAAAATGTACTAATTATTGTAAATATAATATTAACGAAATAACAAAGAATGCAATTCCTAATATAAGAGTAACTCGACTAATTAAAAGTTCTGCTCCTCTTTCCTTTTGGTTTTGAAATAATTCAGCATTTCCACCTGATATTATCTGTCCACCAGCTTGAGCTTTATTACTTTGTAATAACACAAGCGCAATTAATAATACTGATATAACAATTAGTGCAGTTTCCATATATTCACCTGATTTCCATAATAATTTAACATATTTTATTAAAAACATCAAGAAATTGTTCATAAACAACTTCAAACATATTATTAGTATAAATCATTTGTAAACTATTATCAATAAAAATTTATTATCATTATCATTGATTTATTAATATGATATAATTTACAAGAGGAGATTGCCATGAAAATAGTTGAATTAACAAATATGCAATTTGATGAATATGCCAAATATCATCCATTAAACAATTATTGTCAAACTTCAAAATATGCCATATTAATGAGTGAATATGGTTATTCTTACGACTTTATTGGTTTTGTTGATGATAGTAATAATATCCAAGCTGCCTCCCTAATTTTAACTAAAAAAATTCAAGGGCGCATTAGATATGGCTATGCTCCTAAAGGATTCTTAGTAAATTATTATGATCAAAATCTATTAAGAGAATTCTTAACGGAATTAAGAAAATACTATAAAAAGAAAAATTTCATTTTTATTAAATTTAATCCCGAGATTATCATTGGCGAAACTAGTGCCAAGCAAAAATTTGTTGTTTCCTATAATGGCAATGTACGCATCATTGATGATTTAAAAGCTTTAAGTGTTAAACGTCGTTTAGAATTACAAGAATTTGATCTTATGATGCCCAAATTCAATGCCTATTTAAATTTAAAAACATTTGAATTAAATAATCTATGTCGTAATTATCGTAAGAAAATTAAACACGGTATTAATAAAGGATTATCCTTAACATTAGGTGGACCTAAAGATGTTGAAACATTATATAATTTCATAAAAAATAAGACCAAGAATAACTTATCTTACTATCGAAACTTCTATAATGTCTTTAATCGTGATAATTCTATCGATTTAGTATTCATAAAAATCGATTTTGAAAAATACTTAAGCAGTGTCAGAGAAGTATATGATCGTGAACAAACTATCAATGATCACTTTAACGAATTAATCCAAATAGAACCTAACAAAAAGAATTTAAACGCTAAAATGGATTCTGATAAAAAACTTCAAGGATATAAAGACAATATAATCAAAGCTACTAATGGTTTAAAAAGACATCCTACCGATATTGTTGCTGGAGCTTTAGTTATCAAACATTATAACCGTGTATCTATTTTAGCTAGTGGATATAAAGAGGAATATAAATATTTAAATCCTAATCACTTCTTATACTATGCCATATTTGAAAGATATAAACCATATTTCAATTACTGTGATATGAATGGTGTAAGTGGAAATTTCGAACCTTCAAGTCCATATCATGGTTTAAATCAATTTAAAATTAAATTTAATCCTGCTATATATGAATTTGTCGGAGAATTTGACCTTATATGCAGTGAAAGAATATTCAAAAAACTTATTAAAACGAGCTTCATTGAAGACGAATTTAATCGACAATAAGAGTTATATAAATAACTCTTTTTTTATATAATTAAATATGAATAACCAAAACCTAAGAGACAATTCAAGAGTATTAACTTTATCAGCTATCATTCTCGGATATGCTCTAATAGGGGACTACTCAATTAATGAACAAAACGCTATAGGTAACTGGTTTATGTTAGTTGGTCAAATATTAGAAACAAACGCCGCTTTCGAACAGACAAATCAAAATAATCAAAATAATAACTCTTCTCAAAATAATCAAATGCTTTATTGCCGTCTCTCTGCTAACGAAGAAGAAATTCAAAAAATAAAAGAGGTTTTAGAAAACCTCATCAATAAAATAAATAATTTAAGGTAAAAATGGTGGCTTTTTTTGCAGTTTTAACACATCTATATATTCTTGATACTCAGGCAATTCGTTTTCTAAAACCTCAATATCTTCATCGATTGCCTCCATCGCATAACTTTCCTCTTTACCATCTTCTTCAAATACACGAATAAACACTGGATAATCATAAGATTTAATAATAACATACTTTCCTTCTTTTAATATCGGAACAATATTAAGAGCATCTAAATTAACATCTATTTGCATATTTTTAGGTACTATATCTACTTCAACATCATCACTGTATTCATGAAATACACCAAGATACCCTCCTGCCATCATAGCCATATTTTTACACATTGACTTTAATGCTCCTCTAGCTGACATTCTAAATGTTCTAGAACTAACTAAAACAGTAGCAAGGGAAGACAAGTTGGCAAGTCCTAAGATCGGATTACCAAAAATTGAAAGAATTATCGTAACAAGAAAAAACACCACATATATCTTAATATTTCTAGGGCTAAATCTTCTCAACTGTCGTTGGTTTTCCACACAAAGATTAGCTGTTGTCATTATAGGTATTTCTATACCGCTTCCTAAGCTATTATCAATCTTTTTCATATTATCATCCTTTATATTATTTTTTAATTATTGAGGCAATTGAGGAACACTTTTTTGCAACCTCAAAGCCTTTATATATTCTTGATACTCTGGCAAATCATTTTCCAAAGTTTCAATATCTTCATCCGTTGGTTCCATTGCATATGCTTTTTCTTTTCCCTCGTCTTCAAATACGCGAATAAACACTGGATGATCAGTAGACTTTATAATGACATAATGACCATCTTTAAAAATCGGAACAATATTTAAAGCTTCTAAATCATCTCGTACATACATATTTTTAGGAACTATTTCTACCTCGACATCTTCCATGAAGGTCTTTTCCAGTCCTTCAAAGCCATTCGCCATCCACGCGATATTGCTACTTATTACTTTAAGAGCTTGTTTAGCTGACGTCTTTAAATTTTTTGAACTTATTAATATTGAACATAACGAAGTTAAGTTAACAAAAGCCATAATCGGACTAGCAAACACTG